>CAJIZW010000090.1 GCA_905181985.1 uncultured Paracoccaceae bacterium
CACTACTCGTTCCCTTGGACGCGATCTAAGAAACTGGCACTTTCATTGCAAAGATGTAGAGCATTTTTTGCTGTAATCGCCGTACAGAATTCGCCATGCAGACTAGCTATTGCCATGTTGTGGACAAGGTCTGGGTCATAGTCGGTTCCATCGTGACCTATACTATTCACTGTTGCGCAGGCGTCATGCACTAGATAGGTATCAAACCCCATATTACCTGCCATTCGAACAGTAGTTTCGATACATATATTGGTAAAAAACCCCATAACAACTAAGCGTTGAATGCCTGCTCGTCGCAAGTCCAACTCTAAAGATGTACCAATAAACCCACTATTTACATCTTTTTCGATAACAATATCTCTGTCCTCTGGTTCCATTCCGTCAAGCTGTTGACCGCTTTTTAGACTTAATTTTAGAGGAGAATTTAACTCCCTTGAATTATGTTTGGTAAAAGCTACTTGCCGTTTAGATTTTCGCCATTCTTCTAGAATAGAACGAATATTGTCCTCTGCGTTAGGATTATTACGCCTACCATTTTCTCCACCATAATAAATAGTGTCATTCACACCCTTTTGGACATCAACCAAAAGTAGAGCCGTGGCATCGTTAAACTTTAGGATCATGCTTAAACCTTCTTAAAATTTATATTATCTGTAGTGATTAATTTAGCGTTTAACCAATATAAAATAATTGTTGTGAAATATATATGATTTTTTTAAATAAACTCTGAAACTTATCTTAGGTCCAAGGACTGTATTTTTCAAGGATTTATATGCGATCTTCTTGCTTTTCCCTAACTATCAGTGGTCTTAGTTTGATGGTTTTTATTATTTTAAGATATTTAAAATTACCTATTGAATGTTTTTTAACGATGGTAATATATGCACCATATATTTATTTTGGGGATTAGCATGAAATTTTTTTCTATATTTTTTTTAGTAACAACACTTTTAACGTCTTCAGCCTTTTCTGATGTAAGAATATATGGAGTGTGGGAAAATAAAGATCAAAAACTTAGATTAGATATTTTAGATGGATTTAAGGCTGGGCAAGGACCAATTCTCCAAATTAAGGAAGACGGTAGTGTTGAATCTGGAAGTTGGAGTGAAAAAAATGGTGAAATTGAAGTTAAACTCGGTTATAGCTCCTACACAATAGCAGTCGATACTGATTCAAAAATTTTTCTAAACCCCAGTTATGGTGACGGAGTAGAGTTTACAAAAACTAAACCAAAAGACAGCTCCCAATCAGTTACTCTTAAAGATAATCCCAATGCGTTCATTGATAAGTTAATGAGCAACCAATGGCTTGCTTCTAAGGATGGATCGACTGCTACATTTAAGCCAACATTTTCCTCAGACTCAGGTGTAATTGAATACTCAAAGCCCGACGGGAGCTTAGAAAACCTCAATTCTTGGGCTACTTCCTCAGGAGTTCTTAAGATTGGCTCATCTGTAATTGTAGAGGCTCGCGCTAGTGATAATTACTTTATTGGTTTAGACGAACGCGACCGTTTTGTTGTTTTTAGGTTCTTAAAAAAGGCAGAAGCCTTAGTTTCTACTGACATAACCAAACAAAGAGAAGAGTTTTTTAATCAGTTATTATCTGGTGACTGGGGTACGATATATTATGGGAAGTTACGTACCCATAAATTCAGACCAATTTTTGGTGACCTTAAAGGTGTTAAACTTACAATAGCAAATAACAGGTTGTCCGCTAACAAGGTTTGGGAATATTCGCCGGCGACAGGAGCAATAAAAGTCGGGTACACTGAATATGTTGGGGCTTTGGTTGTAAGTGGAACGCTAGCATTCATTAAGGACAATGGTGACCAGGAATTCTACAGCCGGTTATCAGACTCCAACATTAAAAGATATACGCTTGGGGATGTTACAGAACTTTCTCTTAATGAAAAAACAACTACAAAGATAAAGAAAGTGTTATCTAGTCAGTTTCAAAGGGGAGATTACTTTTTTGCCTTTGAATTTAATGAAGACCACAGAACTGGTTTTGTCCACCAGTGGAGATCAGAGCCTTTCACAATTACTGGTGAGACATTTAAAGATAAGCTTATAGGAAAGGCAGAAAAGCTTTATAGGGTTGAGGACTTTATTATATTTGAGGAGGGCAAGGTTTTTAAAATCGATGTTTCTCCCTCTAGGCTAAGACCTAAAAGTAATGAGGAAGTAGTACAGGACGTCAAGTCTCAAAAAAAACTTAAGAGTGAGGCGCTATCTCAAAGTTTAATCGTTAGAATTTTAAAAAAGGATGGTAACACTATTGACGTAAAACTTCCAATTAATGATTTCTCATTAGTATCTAATATTTCAATAATAAATGAATAGAGATCATTAAATCACCTTAAGTTTTTTGACCAATACGGTCATATATATCTTCAAAGCGAACTATATCGTCTTCTCCAAGATAGCTACCAAGTTGCACTTCAATTATAACTAGTTCGTGATCTGTGGTGTTTTCCAATCTGTGCTTGGTTTGTTTGGGAATATAAGTAGATTGATTAACGTTTAGTATTAATGTTTCTTCACCATTTGTTACTTTTGCTTCTCCCCCTACCACTACCCAATGCTCAGATCTATATTGATGAAGTTGTAGAGAGAGTTTCCCTTTTGGGAGTACAATAATTCTTTTTACCTTATAGTCTTCTTTTACAGATAAAACTTCGTAACGACCCCAAGGCCTATGACCAATTTCTAATTCAGTATTAATGGTCAATTAACCTAATCCTTTATTTTTGCCATAAAAATTACCCAGAGGTTTATTTAGACTTTATCTACTATGATCTCTAAGTTACTAATAATCTATGTCAAACATCAAGTCCCTCTTTGTTACCAGAATATATCAAGCTACTTTAAAAGAGTTTGGTGTGGTAATTAATTCTGAGGAGCTTGAAGCCACCTGTCTCTCAGTTTCAGAAGATGACGAAGCAGGCCAGCAGTGGTGTGAAGACAATAACTTTCCAGGGTATACTAGCTACGCCTCGCTTGCAGATTTAGACTGGCGGTTTCCAATTTTTAAAGATTTGATAAAAACACTTAATAAACATGTAGCTACTTTTGTTAAAGATTTACAATTTAATTTAGATGATAAAAAAATTAAATTAGATTCAATTTGGATTAATATCTTACCAGAAGGTGGAGTGCATACATCACATCTTCATCCACATAGTGTGATTAGTGGAACAACGTATGTGAAGATGCCCAAGGGAACTAGTGCGCTAAAGTTTGAGGACCCAAGACTTCCCATGATGATGGCCGCACCTGGAAGAAAAAAAAATGCTAGATCTGAATTATGTAATTTTGTTTATATAGAACCTTCAGTTGGAGAGGTCTTGTTATGGGAAAGCTGGTTGCGTCATGAGGTTCCTATGAATATGTCCGACGAAGAACGGATTAGCATTAGTTTTAACTACTCTTGGAATTAAACTTTTTAGGCCTAACCATTGAAAGTCTAAATGATAATACACTTCCCTATGCTGTTACTTTAGATATTTTTCATGATCTGTCTAAATTATTTATGTTGGAGATTAGGTAGGAGAATCTAAGAGGTCTTTAAAAAAAAATTTAGGTCTCTAAGGGGAAATGGCAAAGGACTTCTCTACCATCGGATAAGGTTTTTATAGATGGAGGATTAAACTTACATTTTTTTTGAACATACTTGCATCGCGTATGAAACTCGCACCCGAGTGGTCTATTAGTTAAACTTGGTAATAGGGTTTACTTACTAGTTAATTTTTCTTTCCAAATTATGTGCAAGTATTGCCCCAGCTAAACTAATAATTTTAGCTATAAGTAAGA
>CAJIZW010000091.1 GCA_905181985.1 uncultured Paracoccaceae bacterium
CTAAACGTGCTCCATATCCTAAGCCGAAGAAAAAGGCAAAAGATGACGTCACAGCTCCAAGGCCAAAATAAAAGCGACCAACCTCAAACTGAGTCGCAACAGCACCTATTAAAAAAACGGTATCCAAATACACATGAGGATTAAGAAACGTTAATGCTAATGCATATCCAGCAACATGCCATACCCCACGGATGTCCACAGGATTATTTTTTGATATGTTAACGCCCAGTAAAGCTGATTTAAATGAAAAGAATCCATATAATGTAAGAAATATAATCCCAAGGTATAAGGTTAACTTACCCAAAAATGGCCAAAGTTCAGTTAAGTTTCCAAATCCAAAAACACCAACAGAAATCAATAAGGCGTCAGAGATGGAGCAAATAGCGCAAACCAAGAATACGTGCTCTTTACGTAAGCCTTGCCTTAAAACAAAAATATTTTGAGATCCTATTGCGAGTATTAGGGAAAGGCCAAGGCTTAGCCCAGAAATGTATGTAGTAAAAATTATGAAAGTACTCCTAAACTTAATATATGCTTAAGAAAATAGGCCTAAATTAAAAAAAACGCATACTATAAATTAGCCATCACTTCGTCTGATACCTCAAAATTTGATGTCACAGTCTGGATGTCATCATCATCTTCGAGTGCATCAATGAGTTTCATCAGTTTTTGCATACCCTCAAGATCTAATTCAGTTGTTGTTTTTGGAACCCAAACTAGCTTAGCAGATTCAATCTCACTCAACTGCTTCTCTATCGCATCTGAGACAGCACTCAACTCATTAGCTGCACAGAAAACTAGATGAACCTCATCACTACTCTCGACATCTTCCGCACCGACATCAATAGCCATCATCATAACAGTGTCCTCATCTGCAATATTAGGACTTAAAGATATTTGCCCTTTCCTATCAAACATGAACCCAACCGAACCAGTCTCTCCTAGGTTTCCTCCATACTTAGAAAATGTTGACCGGACTGTAGATGCTGTACGATTTTTATTATCAGTCATTGCCTCTACTATTACGGCCACCCCACCTGGCCCATAACCTTCGTATCTAATCTCATCATAACTATCAAAATCACTTGCCTGAGACTTTTTAATTGCTCGATCTATTACATCCTTTGGAACTGATTGGGATTTAGCTTCTTTCACGGCCATCCGCAGACGTGGGTTCTTTTCAGGGTCTGGATCACCCATCTTTGCTGCAACAGTTATCTCCTTAGAAAGTTTAGAGAAAAGCTTTGATCGAGCTGCATCTTGCCTCCCTTTCCTATGCTGGATATTCGCCCATTTGGAATGGCCCGCCATATTTTTCTCCATAGTTAATAAACTTATTAAATTTATATATTGCTGTTCTTCTATCAGGCCAGGTACTAGATCGCAATTTGACTAAGCCCAAAAATTATATTTTTATTTATTAAGAATTGTTTAGACATTAAAAAATGAGGTTTAGAGTTCAGTTTGGCTCAAAAGGCCGCCAGAACGGAAAAGTTCAATTCTGTTTGCTAGGCCAGTTTGGTTATCAATTTCAACATAAGTACCTGACAAAGTAGCTTCACCAACCGCAGGAACAAACCTGCCCTTTACCATGCCCGAGACAAATCGATTTAAGGGTTCTACCTTGTTCATCCCAATAATAGAATTATAATCCCCACACATGCCTGCATCAGACAAATAAGCCGTTCCTTTCTCAAGGATCATGGCATCCGCCGTTGGCACATGCGTATGGGTTCCTACACACAAACTAACTCTTCCGTCGCACCAATGCCCCATCGCCATTTTTTCTGATGTAGCTTCGCAATGTATGTCTACAATGATAGCATCTATTTGCCCCTTCAAAGGATATTTTTTTAAAATAGCATCTATTTTGCCAAATGGATCTTCATAGGCTCGCTTCATAAAAACTTGACCAAGAACTTGAACAACAAGAATCTTTCGACCTCTAGATATTTCAAATATCTGATACCCTTTCCCTGGAGCATCCTTTGCAAAGTTTATTGGACGAACAATACGGGGTTCTCTCTCAATAAATTGTATCATATCGCTTTGATCAAATGCGTGATCACCTAAAGTAATACTGTCAACACCCGCCTTCAGTAGACCTTCCGCGTGCTTAGAAGATAATCCTCTTCCTCCCGTCGCATTTTCACCATTAATAGTTACAAAATCTAATGCCATCTCAGAGCGTATCCGAGGTAGATTATTCTCGATAGCTTCCCGGCCCGCCCGACCCATTATATCGCCTAAAAAAAGAATTTTCATAAAAGTGTATTATTCTTAATTTTCAGAACACGCAAGAAATGTTAAACAGGTGTCATAAATTGTAGACTTACCTCATTTAAAACCACAAAGTTCCTAACTCCGTAACAACCCCATCAAGAGGTTGATCGGTTATTTCTATGGGTACCTCATCAACACATTGTCCAGAAAAAGCTATTCCAATAGCTTTAATATCTTTTTGTAATCGCAACATACTAAGTGTTCGATCATAAAAACCTCCTCCATATCCCAAACGAGCTCCTCGGCTATCAAAGGCAATTAAGGGTACTAATAGAATATCAGGAACAACCCAAGAAATCGATTTAGGTATTAACACATCAAAAGCACCTAATTCTAATTCAGAATCTGGTGTCCATATAGTGAATTTTAGTGGCTTATCTTTCCCAACAATAACAGGCACTGCCACAACTTTATTTAAAGACATTTTGCTCATAAAGCTGACTGGATCTGCTTCAGATCCTATAGGCAAATAACCACTAACGATTAGATTATTTTCCTTCCCTACAGCCGAAACCAAATTTTTCTGTATAAGACAATCATTGTCCTTCGTTTTAAAAAATTTTCGTTGCGCAAGTGCTTTCTCACGATACTGTTTTTTTAAAATTTCTATTTCAACCATAGTCAATACTCATAATTTAAAATCCATAGCATACTACCTATTTAATAGAGTTTCAAAGTCAGTGATAACCGCTTTCTTAAAAACCGTTCTGATTATCAAAATAAATTGTACACTCTGGATAAATATAACTTTTAGCTCCTTAACATTTTTAGTAAGGGTACAGTATGTCAATTTGGTATAGAATTTCTCAAGCTTTAGCTGCCCTAGCTGCAGGTGAAAGTTTAGCCGAAGTCTTTCAACGGTTGAAATCACCACCAGAGCAAAGTGCTGGCTTCACAATTGCAGTAATTGCATTAGGGGCCAAAATGGCTAAAGCTGACGGCACAGTTACAAGGAACGAAGTTCGAGCATTTAGGGAAGTGTTTCATATACCAAGAGCTCAAGAAGAGAATGCTGCCAAAATATTTAATTTAGCCAGGCAAGATGTAGCAGGTTTTGAACTATATGCTGAAAAAATTTATAAAATGTTAAGTAATAAACCTGCAGTGCTCTATGACCTTCTTGAGGGTTTATTTCATATTGCTATTGCAGATAATTCTTTTGAGGAGGAAGAGAATCATTTTTTAGAAGTTGTCAGAAAAATATTTAAAGTTAATGATCAACAATTTAGAATACTAAGCGCAAGATTTATACCTAATCAAATACTTGACCCTTATGCTGTGTTAGGCATTGAACAAGAAACTCCCACATCCGATATTGAAAAAGTTTGGAAAAAGCATATTTTTGAAACACACCCCGATCGTATGCAGGCACGAGGTGTGCCAGTTGAGGCAGTTAAGCTTGCAGAGAAAAGACTAATTCAAATTAACGAAGCCTGGGGTAAAATCAAAAAAGAAAGAGCAATCTAACTGCAAGGTAACCAACATAGCTCAAACCTAAGTACTTAAAGCCCTATAGCGTATTAGCTAAACTTCCTTTTTCAATATATTTTATTATTTTCACCACTTGGTTAGGGTTTTTACAAACTGCTAACGCAGCCGCATCAACTTCTTTTAGGGCATGTTGATGCTCATCCGAGTGAATAACAATTAAAGACTTTCCAAGTGCAATCGAATAACCAGCATCAAAAGCCGCATTCCATTGCTTATATTTATCCCCAAACCTCACGACAACTATATCAGCTTTACTAATACCGTTTCGAATACGAATAGCATTCAATTTAGCACTTTTATTATCATGCCAAAACTTTTCTCCCTCTGCTCCTAAGATTGAAGGACCACAATCATCAGACGCAGCGTGATCTGTCACGGCACTAAAAAAACTTATATCCAAACCCTGTTCAACACACCCAGAAATAATTTCATTTCTCCAGTCTGTATGGATCTCCCCAGATAGAAATATTTTTAAACTCATACTTATAACCTTTCAAGCTCCAGACAATAACAACAGTTATTATTTAATAGTAAATTTGGTCAAGTTAAAGGTACCATGAATAAACTTTATTATACCTGCATTTTTTACTTGCTCCGCCCACCCTTTCACTTATAAGCGGCATATTCAAGGACGCGGGCGTAGCTCAGGGGTAGAGCATAACCTTGCCAAGGTTAGGGTCGTGAGTTCGAATCTCATCGCCCGCTCCATGAAAGTTAGAAACAAATTTTGTTTCGTACTAAAGTTTTTCTATTTACTAATATCTCAAAACGGTTTGCACAAAGAACGTAACTTATTTGAAATTTAGTCTTAAGAATAGTTAAATGACAAACCTAAATTTATTATGAATCTTTTGTTATGAAATTATCTCAAATAGTTAGTTCGCAGAGTGGTGGGCGACCCTGGAATCGAACCAGGCGTGCGTCTCCGCGAGGGAGTTACAGTCCCCTGCCACACCTTGCGGCCTGTCGCCCACTGTCAAGATAAACCCAACACGACAGCAGATATAAGGAGGCTACGCGTGCGTCAACAAGAAAAACTATTACTAAGCTTGTCATAACCCAATTTAAGTGATCAAGGTTATTAAAAGAAAAGGAAATTTTACTGTGTCAGCAAAGAAAAGTACTGGAATGGTTGACAAAGAACGCCAGGCAAAAAAAGTTGGTTCAGAAACAATATGGCTTTTTGGCTTACACGCTGTTCGCGACGCACTAAAAAACCCGTTAAGAGAAAAACTCAAATTAATCGTTACTCAAAATGCTGCAGATAAACTTTCATCTGATATAGCATACAGTAATCTGAAGTTTGAAATCTCTGATCCAAAAAAATTCACAGCACCGATCGACAAACAATCAGTCCATCAGGGTGCTGCCCTAGAAGTCAGACCATTAAAGTGGGGGGAGTTATCAGAGGTTTGTAAACCCTTAGATAAATCGGCAAGAATAGTAATGCTCGATAGGGTCACCGACCCAAATAATGTGGGAGCAATTCTACGATCTGCTGAAGTCTTTGGTGCTTTAGCAGTAATAGCACCCGTACGCTATTCAGCTCCAGAAACAGGGGCGTTGGCCAAAACCGCGTCAGGCGCGTTGGAACGACAACCCTATTTAAGAGTAAAGAATCTTTCTGAAACAATCAAAAAATTAAAAAGTATGGGATATTTTATTATTGGTATGGATGGAGATGGCGATACAAATTTAGATGAACTGACAACTCTGAAAGATGGACCATTAGCAATAGTACTGGGTGCAGAAGGCCCAGGCCTCAGACAAAAAACGAAAGAAAACTGTGATATATTAGTAAAAATTCCTTCGATGAAAAAATTTGGTTCACTAAATGTCTCAAATGCAGCCGCTGTTGCACTTTATTCTACTAACATAAGAAAACATTAACTAATCTGTTAGTATCTGATCAAATGGCAAAGTAACATCATACTTCATTTCTTGTAAAGAGACACTAGATGACATGCTAGTGAACTCAATTTCACTGATTAAAATTTGTTGAAATTTGTCATAAGATTCAATACTACCCGCTACTATTTTCAACATATAGTCCGCACTAGAACCGGTCAGACGGTGTACCTCAGTAATTTGTGCATACCTCGACACTATACCTGAAAAGCGTGTTGCCCATTCAGAAGAATGCCGACTCACCGAAATAGATAAAAACACGATAATAGGTAAACCAAGTAGATTTCGATCAAGTAGCGTAGCTCGCTGCTTTATGACGCCAGTCTCTTCTAACCTTCGAATCCGATTCCAGCATGGGGTCTTTGAAAGACCAGTACGGCGAGATATCTCTGACAAAGGCAAGGTTGCATTACTTTGAATAAGTTTAAGAATTTCGAGATCGACTTTATTCATTCTTCAATATACCCGTTTAAAAGAATTTTGTTCTTTATATCTTAATATATTAAAGAATAAAAGAACAATTGATGAAATTTATTATTTTAATTAGATTTATATTCTGAAATAGATAATAAAAAATTATTTAATAATTGAAAATAGTCGCTATAGGAGCACACACAATGGCTGATACAGAAAGTTACGGGTTCGACACATTACAAATCCATGCCGGAGCAAGGCCAGATCCGACCACAGGATCACGCCAAACTCCGATTCACCAGACAACTGCTTACGTATTTAGAGATGCAGAGCACGCAGCCGCTCTCTTCAACCTTCAAGAGGTAGGCTATATATACTCAAGGCTGACAAACCCAACAGTAGCTGTCTTACAAGAAAGGATAGCGACCTTAGAAGGTGGTGTTGGAGGAGTGTGCTGCTCTTCAGGGCATGCAGCGCAAATAATGGCTCTTTTCCCTCTAATGAGTCCAGGTTGTAATGTGGTTGTCTCTACCCGCCTTTACGGAGGAACAGTCACACAGTTCTCTCAGACAATTAAAAGGTTTGGTTGGTCTGCTAAATTTGTAGACTTTGATGATTTGTCAGCCATATCTGAAGCCATTGATGAAAATACGAGAGCTATCTTTTGTGAGTCAATTGCAAACCCCGGAGGTTATATAACTGACTTAGATAAAATCTCTGAAATTTCAGATAAGGC
>CAJIZW010000092.1 GCA_905181985.1 uncultured Paracoccaceae bacterium
TCCAAAGTACTTTGTAATCGCTGCCGTTAGTGTAGTCTTACCATGATCTACGTGACCGATCGTACCAATGTTAACATGCGGTTTATTACGTTGAAACTTTTCTTTAGCCATTATCAAATCCTCTTATTAAACTAATTTATTATGCGTATTTTGATTGAATTTCTTCACTTATACTTTGTGGAACTGGTTCGTAATGATCAAATTGCATTGAGAAATTTGCCCTACCAGATGACATTGATCTCAACGTGTTAATATATCCAAACATATTTGCAAGAGGTACCCAACAATCTATTGCTATTGCATTTCCTCTTGTATCTTGTCCTTGTACTTGTCCTCGCCGCGAGGTTAGATCACCGATTATTCCACCGGTGTATTCTTCTGGCGTTACTACCTCAACCTTCATTATAGGTTCCAATAACTTAGCACCAGCCCTTTTTAATCCTTCACGCATCGCCATACGTCCAGCAATCTCAAAAGCTAAAACGCTAGAATCTACGTCATGATACTTTCCATCAACCAAGGCTACTTTGAAATCAATGACAGGAAACCCGGCAAGTGGACCGCTGTCCATTACTGACTTAATACCTTTTTCTACCCCTGGTATATACTCCTTGGGTATAGAACCGCCTACTATGCGAGATTCAAAAGAGTACCCTTCCCCAGGCTCCGTCGGTGATATAACCATTTTAACTTCAGCGAACTGACCAGACCCCCCAGACTGTTTTTTGTGCGTGTAGCTGTGCTCGATCTCATGCCCAATAGTTTCTCTGTAAGCCACCTGTGGCGCACCAATATTTGCTTCAACTTTGAATTCACGCTTTAATCGATCAACTAAAATATCCAGATGAAGCTCACCCATGCCTTTCATTATCGTTTGGCCAGATTCAATATCAGTCTCCACTCGGAACGAAGGATCTTCGGCAGCCAGTCTAGCTAACCCCTGAGACATTTTCTCTTGGTCTACTTTTGTTTTAGGTTCCACGGCAATCTCTATAACAGGGTCCGGGAATGTCATAGTCTCCAATACCACAGGCTCTTTGTCATTACACAATGTATCACCAGTTGTTGTATCTTTTAGACCTGCTAATGCTATTATATCTCCTGCAAAAGCCTCTTCAATCTCTTCCCTGTTTATAGAATGCATCATCATCATCCTACCTACACGCTCTTTTCGGCCTTTAGTGGAGTTTAACATTGTATCACCCTTACTAAGAACTCCAGAATAAATTCTTGTAAAAGTTAACGTACCAACAAAAGGGTCATTCATTATTTTAAAAGCGAGACCTGAAAACGGTAGTTCATCATTAGCACTTCGAGCAATGTCTCTTGTCTCTGTCTCATCACCTGGCTTAAAGCCCATATAGTCCACAACATCCAGTGGACTAGGGAGGTAATCAATTACTGCGTTTAGTAGCGGTTGAACCCCTTTATTCTTAAAAGCTGAACCACAAAGAACAGGCACAAAGGTCATAGATAGAGTGCCCTTACGTATTAGAGTCCGGAGCGTGTCAACACTAGGCTCTTCCCCCTCTAAGTACGCCATCATAGCGTCATCATCCATCTCTACAGCATTTTCAATTAACTTCGCACGCCACTCGTTTGCACTCTCTTGAAGAGATTCTCGAATAGGTCTTTTTTCCCATGTTGCCCCAAGATCTTCACCAGTCCAAACCCACTCCTCCATGGTAACTAAGTCAACAACACCCTCAAGTTCAGTCTCTGCCCCAATAGGCAGTTGCACAGGTGCTGGTATCGCTCCTGTTCTGTCTTTAATCATTTTTACACAGTTTAAAAAATCAGCACCAATTTTGTCCATTTTGTTAACAAAAACAATTCGAGGGACCTTATAACGATCAGCCTGTCTCCAAACAGTCTCTGTTTGAGGCTCGACGCCAGCGTTTGCATCCAAAACTGCTACAGCTCCATCCAAAACCGCTAAAGATCTTTCTACTTCAATTGTAAAATCAACGTGCCCAGGAGTATCTATAATATTCATACGGTGCTTTTCTGTATCAGTCGTGCTACCGTCTTCAGTTCTTTCCCAAAAAGTTGTTGTAGCCGCAGACGTTATGGTAATTCCACGCTCCTGCTCTTGCTCCATCCAATCCATGGTAGCCGCCCCATCATGAACTTCGCCTATGTTATGAGACTTTCCAGTATAATAAAGTATTCTCTCTGAACAGGTAGTTTTCCCTGCATCAATATGAGCCATAATACCAAAATTTCTATAACGGTTTAAAGGGAAATCACGCGCCATGGGTTCTATTCTTTCCTAAACTTACCAACGATAGTGACTAAATGCTTTATTTGCATCCGCCATCTTATGAGTATCTTCTCTTCTCTTTACTGCTGATCCCCGAGAATTAACCGCATCCATTAATTCTCCTGCCAATCGTTCCTCCATAGTGTTTTCATTTCTGGAGCGAGCAGCTTTTATCAACCACCTAATAGCAAGTGCAATACGACGTTCAGGACGAACTTCAACAGGAACCTGGTAAGTAGCACCACCGACTCTCCGCGAACGAACCTCGACTGCAGGTTTGATTAATTCGAGAGCCTCGTGAAAAACTTCTACAGGGGCTTTTTTCAATTTGGCTTCTACTCTATCGAATGCATTATAAACTATACGCTCTGCAGCCGATTTTTTTCCATCAACCATCAAGTTATTCATAAACTTAGTGAGCACTAGATCTCCAAACTTTGCATCTGGTAATACGACTCGTTTCTCTGCTGCGTGACGACGTGACATTTAAATTTCCTCTATTTAGGACGCTTCGCGCCGTATTTTGATCTACGCTGCTTGCGGTCTTTTACACCTTGAGTATCTAAGACACCCCTTAGGACATGATATCTAACTCCTGGTAAATCTTTTACACGGCCTCCACGGATAAGAACCACCGAATGCTCTTGCAAGTTATGACTTTCCCCAGGGATGTAAGATATGACCTCAAAACCATTTGTTAACCGGACTTTAGCAACTTTTCTCATTGCAGAGTTTGGTTTTTTTGGTGTTGTTGTGTAAACACGAGTACAGACTCCCCGCTTTTGCGGACACTCCTGCAAGTGCATGGATTTAGAGCGCTTAATTTTTGGTTGACGCGGCTTTCGGATCAACTGTTGTACTGTAGGCATTAAGATATAACCCCTTTTTCTCTTTTCATACGGGAACTCTTTCCCTATCTAATACGTGTCTCTTATAAAAACACAAAAACCGCTCTCGATTCCGAACGCGGAGCCGATGCGGTGGACTACCAGAGGATCGAGGTATAAACCTGGATCTTGACCACTTAAAATTTTGAAACCACCAGGTCTCTTAATGACTGGCAATTCCGGGCGTTTTAGAAGGACTCTGTTCACGTGTCAACAGCAGTTGATCAATTAAAAGATTTATTTACTACTTTGTTGTTTTAGGCACTAATTACTTTCTAAACAGATTTTTGAGATAAGCGAAGGAAAATTATTAACCAAAAAGCTAACCTAATATTTACTAATTTTAACCATTACTTTTTTGCAAACGTACTTTCTTTTCCCTAAGTAATGAAAACATTCCAGCAATAAAAATAGTAAGTGCACCAAAGATAGTCAAAGTATCGGGCCATTCACCAAAAAAAACTAAACCTAAGATAAGTGCTGCAATTAAGCTGGTATATCTGAAAGGTGCCACAAACCCAATATCTCCATTCCTAATAGCTAAAACAGCGCAGAGGTATCCACCAGTAAGAAAAATAGACGCCGTTATTAATTTTAGAAGTTGCATTGGGTCAATCGCAACCCAAGTAATGGTTAAAGATCCCATAGCACTGAATATAAAAACAGAAACTGCGGTAGTGGTAGCCACATAAATAGACGAAACTTCTTTTGATAACCGACGTGTAACCAATTCACGGAGAGTGACAAAGAAAACTGCTAGTAAAGCATAAATTGAATAAAAATTAAAATCTCCAGCTCCTGGCCTTACTATCAGTAACACCCCTATAAATCCAACAATAATTGCCATAACACGACGCCATCCTATTCTTTCGCGTAAAAAAAATACTGCTCCAAGACTGACTGTTAACGGAAGTATTTGCACTATAGAAACCACGTTAGCGATCGGCATTTTAATCAGTGCTGATATAAAGAAGAATGTGCTTACTATTTCAGCGATAGCTCTTAGAGCTAAAAGCTTTATATCTTTAAGTGGAATTGAGCTTTTAAAGGCCCCAGTAAACCAAACGACAAGTAAAAAGAAAATAGCCACTAAAATAGATCGGATAAATATAGATTGAAAAACAGGTAGCTCTGTCCCTACTGATTTTAAACATGCATCGTTTAATGTATACAACACCATAGAACACACCATCAACCATGCGCCACGAAAGTTCTCACTATCAACATTCATCCTGAGTCTCGGCAGTTGAAAAAAAGGGTCTTGCAAATAGCAAGACCCTTCTTATTGTTCGTTGTAAGTATTCTAATCTTGAGTGGTTTCTGAAAACACGTCTTCAGGATTAAGAGTGTCAGACGCAGCGGGCGCAGCAAGCGCCAAAGCTTCTTCTGCTTCGACTCGTCTCGCTTCGCTAACAATATTATCACGTTCCTGAGATACGCGAAGCATGTCCTGAGTAGCTCCACCCGTGCCCGCAGGAATCAGTCGCCCTACAATCACATTTTCTTTTAATCCTATAAGTTTATCTCTTTTACCCATTGTGGCAGCTTCGGTTAGGACTCTCGTTGTCTCCTGAAAAGAAGCTGCAGAGATAAAGCTTCGAGTTTGCAATGAAGCCTTAGTTATTCCCAATAAAATTGGTTCAGCAATCGCAGCTCTACCACCCTTAAGAACCGCTTTGTCATTAGCTGCATCAAGTTCGTTTTTATCAACATTTTCTCCTTTTAGTAACGTTGTAGTACCGCTATCTAAAATTTCAAACTTTTGAAGCATTTGCCTGACTATAACCTCGATATGTTTATCATTTATCTTAACACCTTGGAGTCGATAAACATCTTGAACTTCGTCAATTAAATAATCTGCCAGTGCCTCAATGCCTAATATTTTAAGAATATCATGTGGAACAGGATGTCCATCCATAATATAATCACCTTTTTGAACATAGTCACCTTCAACTACTGGAATATGTTTACCTTTTGGAACCATATACTCAACGTTTTCGCTGGCTTCATCCGCAGCCTCTATAGTAATTCTACGCTTATTCTTATAATCTTTACCGAATCGGACGTACCCATCTATTTCTGCAATTATCGCATGATCTTTTGGTCTTCTCGCCTCAAACAACTCTGCCACTCGAGGAAGACCCCCTGTGATATCTTTTGTTTTTGCTCCCTCTCTTGGGATACGTGCTATTGTATCTCCAGCAGAAATTTCTTGACCATCCTCTACTGATAAAACTGCATCCACCGACATTGGATAAGCTGCTGGGTTACCGCTATCTAGCATTATAGGCTTTCCAGACTTTAAATCCTCAATTATTATCTCAGGCTTTAGTTCGTTACCCCTTGGAGCAGCCCTCCAATCCACAACAATTTTCTGAGTCATACCGGTGGCGTCATCTGTTTCATCTTTTATCGCAATACCACTCACTAAGTCTAAAAATTTTGCTACACCCTTTTTCTCTGCTATAATTGGTAAAGTGTAGGGATCCCATTCAAAGAGTTTGTCCCCTCTTACTACTTTTGATCGCTCTTTCACATGCAGTTTTGAACCATACCCTATCTTGTGAGTAGCTCGCTCTACACCATTTTGATCTGTAATAGTTAAAGACATGTTACGCCCCATAACTACAGAATCTCCACCTTTATTCTTAAGGATACTTGGATTAGAAAAAGAAATAACTCCCTCTTGACTTGCCTCCAAGAATGACTGCTGGCCTCCTTGAGCAACACCGCCAATATGGAAAGTTCTCATTGTCAACTGAGTGCCTGGCTCTCCAATGGATTGAGCTGCAATAATACCAACAGCTTCTCCAGAGTTCACTAATATACCTCTGGCAAGATCTCTACCATAGCACATAGCACAGATACCGTCTTCTGCTTCACAAGTTAACGCACTCCGCATTCGTACAGTTGCTATATCAGCAGCATCAATTGCATCAGCCTGTTTTTCGTCAACCAGCTCTCCTTGAGCAACTAGAATATCACCTACATCAGGAGTAATCACATCCTCAGCTACTACTCTTCCAAGTAAACGCTCACCTATAGAAGACACAACTTCCCCATCGTTAATTGCCGCCCTAGCAGTAATGTATCCCTTGGTTCCACAATCAGTCTGGCGGACAATACAATCTTGAGCCACATCAACTAGTCTTCTCGTAAGGTAACCAGAGTTCGCTGTTTTCAGAGCCGTATCCGACAGACCTTTCCTTGCACCGTGTGTTGAGTTGAAATATTCTAAAACATTCAAACCCTCTTTAAAATTTGAAATTATAGGTGTTTCAATAATCTCGCCATTTGGTTTGGCCATAAGACCACGCATTCCACCCAATTGTTTCATTTGTGTTACTGAACCACGTGCACCTGAATGTGCCATCATGTAAACGGAGTTTGGTTCAGCCTCTGAACCATCCTTATTATGTTCTAATGTTGAGATACGCTTCATCATGGCGTCGGTGACCTGATCATTACATTTTGACCAGCCATCAATAACTTTGTTATACTTCTCACCCTGCGTTATTAGGCCATCCATATATTGTTGTTCAAAATCTTTAACTTGAGAACGAGTTTTATCAACAATTTTCCATTTATTCTCAGGAATTATCATATCATCTTTTCCAAACGAAATCCCTGCTTTAAATGCCTCTGTGAACCCTATCGTCATTATTTGATCGCAGAAAATGACAGACTCTTTTTGACCACAATAGCGATAAACTGTATCAATAACTTTCTGCACCTCACGCTTACGAAGTAACCTGTTTACCAACTCAAATGGAGCTTTAGCATTCAATGGAAGTAGAGCTCCCAATCTCACTCTACCCGGTGTTGTTTCAAACCTCACTAGAACCTCTTTACCCTCATTATCAATCTGTGGAAGTCTAGCTTGAACTTTTGCATGCAGGTGCACCTCCCCTGCATCAAGTGCATGTTGGACTTCATCAACACTTGAAAATATCTTCCCTTCTCCCTTCATACCAACCCGTTCCATACTACTGTAGTACAAGCCCAAGACCATATCCTGCGATGGCACAATGATCGGGGCGCCATTTGCTGGCGACAGAACATTGTTGGTTGACATCATTAGAACCCTAGCCTCTAACTGAGCTTCTAGGCTTAATGGAACGTGAACGGCCATCTGGTCACCATCAAAATCAGCATTAAAAGCGGAACAAACTAGTGGGTGGAGCTGAATAGCTTTTCCTTCGATTAAAACTGGCTCAAATGCCTGAATTCCTAATCTGTGAAGCGTTGGTGCTCTATTTAAAAGTACTGGATGTTCTCTTATTACTTCATCTAAAATATCCCAAACTTCTGGCCTCTCTTTTTCAACAAGTTTCTTAGCTTGTTTAACCGTTGAAGACAGCCCTTTGGCTTCCAATCGAGAATAAATAAATGGCTTGAATAATTCGAGAGCCATTTTTTTAGGAATTCCACATTGATGTAGCTTAAGTTCTGGTCCCGTAACAATCACAGACCTACCAGAGAAATCCACCCTCTTCCCGAGAAGGTTTTGTCTAAACCTACCCTGTTTACCTTTCAACATATCACTTAAAGATTTTAAGGGTCTTTTATTGGCACCGGTAATCGTTCTACCACGTCGACCATTATCAAACAATGCATCGACAGATTCTTGAAGCATTCGTTTTTCGTTTCGAACGATTATGTCAGGCGCTCTAAGTTCTATCAAACGCTTTAATCTATTATTTCGATTTATAACTCTTCTGTAAAGATCATTGAGGTCTGAGGTCGCAAACCGTCCTCCGTCGAGAGGTACAAGAGGCCGCAACTCAGGGGGTATTACAGGAATTACTGTTAACACCATCCACTCCGGTCTATTTCCAGATTCTAAAAAGTTTTCAACTAACTTTAACCGTTTTATTATTTTTTTTGGCTTTAGCTCTCCTGTAGCTACAGCTAAATCAGCCCTAAGTTGATCCGCCTCCCCTTCAAGATCAATTGTGGCCAACATTTCTCTAATAGCCTCAGCACCTATGTTAGCTGTAAAAGCATCTAACCCATATAAATCTTGGGCATCAAGAAACTCCACCTCACTTAACAGTTGACCATAAATTAAATCTGTCAAACCAGGTTCAATCACAACATAATTTTCAAAATAAAGAATTCTCTCAAGGTCACGAAGCGTCATATCCAACATCAAACCAATACGGCTAGGTAACGATTTAAGGAACCAAATATGTGCTACTGGTGAAGCAAGCTCTATATGCCCCATTCTTTCTCGCCTTACTTTTTGGAGAGTAACCTCAACACCACATTTCTCACACACCACTCCTCGATATTTCATTCTTTTATATTTACCACATAGACACTCATAGTCTTTGATTGGTCCAAAAATTCGGGCACAGAACAAACCATCGCGCTCAGGCTTAAAAGTCCTATAATTTATAGTTTCAGGTTTTTTAATTTCCCCAAAAGACCAAGATAAGATCCTTTCAGGTGATGCTAAAGATACTTTTATTTCATCAAAAGTCTTTGTCGCTGCAATTGGATTGAACGGGTTTGATGTTATTTCCTGATTCATTTTAGATCCTTTAATTTTACGTCTAACTTGGTAGTTATACCTTAACTTTTACCTAATGCTCTTCTTCAGATTCTAAGAGTTCCATATTTAAGCCAAGCCCACGAACTTCTTTTACAAGAACATTAAAGGATTCTGGTATACCAGCTTCAAAATTATCCTCACCTTTAACTATGCTCTCATAAACTTTAGTTCTCCCCGCCACGTCATCAGACTTCACTGTCAACATTTCTTGAAGAGTATATGCTGCACCGTAAGCTTCTAAGGCCCAAACTTCCATCTCCCCGAACCTTTGACCACCAAACTGCGCTTTTCCACCCAAAGGTTGTTGGGTAACTAAACTGTACGGTCCAGTCGATCGTGCGTGAATTTTGTCGTCTACAAGGTGATGTAACTTAAGAAGGTATTTCACCCCAACGGTGATCTGCCTGGAAAATTGTTCTCCTGTCCTACCATCAAACAATGTTGATTGTCCGCTAGTATCAAATCCAGCTCGAGACAAAGCATCATTTATGTCTGATTCTTTAGCACCGTCAAAAACAGGGGTAGCAATTGGGACACCTTTCCTAACTGTAGCAGCACTTTCAATTAATCTTTGATCATCCATATTTGAAAAAGCATCGCTATAGGTTTCATCACCGTAAGCATATTTTAAGGCATCTTTGACTTTAGATGAATCCCCCGATAGTTTAAAGCCCTCTAACGCTTCATCAATTTTTAGGCCAAGGCCTCTTGCAGCCCAACCCATATGGGTCTCTAAAATCTGTCCAACATTCATCCTTGACGGAACACCAAGTGGGTTCAAACAAAAATCTACTGGTGTTCCATCTTCTAAGAAAGGCATGTCCTCCATCGGTACTACTTTAGAAATAACTCCTTTATTACCATGCCTCCCTGCCATTTTATCTCCAGGCTGGAGTTTGCGCTTCACAGCCACAAATACTTTTACCATTTTCATAACACCTGGCATTAAATCATCGCCACGCCTCACTTTATCAACTTTATCTTCAAACCGTGCTTCAAGCACATTCTTTTGATCTTCATACTGAGAATTTAAAGCTTCCACCTGAGTAGCATCTTTTTCTTTCTCTAAGGCAAGTTGCCACCATTGCCCCTTTGACATTGTTTCCAAAAGTTCTGGCGTCACTTTAGCATTAATTGTTACACCTTTTGGCCCTTTTAAGACTTTTTTATTTAATAAGAGAGCCTCTAGACGACCATAAATATTCCTGTCTAATATACCCATTTCATCATCTCTATCTCGAGCTAGATATTCAACTTCCTCTCTCTCGATCTGCAATGATCTTTCATCCTTTTCAACACCATGACGATTAAAGACTCGAACCTCTACAACAGTTCCAAAATCCCCAGGCTTTACACGCAATGACGTATCTCTTACATCAGAAGCCTTTTCGCCGAAAATAGCCCGAAGTAATTTTTCTTCAGGTGTCATAGGGCTCTCACCTTTAGGTGTTATCTTTCCTACCAGTATATCTCCTGGAACAACATCGGCACCGATATATACTATTCCTGCCTCGTCTAGATTTCTTAATGCTTCTTCTCCAACATTAGGAATATCACGAGTTATCTCTTCAGGGCCTAATTTAGTATCCCGCGCAGCGACCTCAAACTCCTCTATATGAATAGATGTAAATACATCATCCCTTGCTATTCTCTCAGAAATTAAGATGGAATCCTCATAATTATAACCATTCCATGGCATAAAGGCGACTATAACATTCTTACCAAGTGCTAATTCTCCTAAATCTGTAGATGGTCCATCTGCTATTACATCACCTTTAGCGACTATATCACCAACATTCACCAAAGGTTTTTGATTTATACAAGTATTTTGGTTACTCCTTTGAAATTTTCTAAGACCGTATATATCAACTCCTGGGTCTCCCAATTCTAAGGTATCAGTAACCCTTACAACGATCCTCGTAGCATCAACTTGATCAATAACTCCACCTCTAGATGCCTGAATTGCCGCTCCGGAATCAGTTGCTACAACTGTTTCCATCCCTGTACCTACGAAAGGTGCATCTGCCTGCAGTAATGGCACCGCCTGACGTTGCATATTAGAACCCATCAAAGCACGGTTAGCATCATCATTTTCTAGAAATGGTATCAGTGAGGCAGCCACTGAAACTAATTGCTTGGGCGAAACATCAATTAGATCTACATTTTCTTTTGACTGTAACATATATTCGCCAGCCTGCCGAGTAGACACTAAATCATTCACGAACCTACCGTCTTGATCTAAATTCGCGTTGGCCTGCGCTACTGTATGTCGCATTTCTTCTGTGGCTGAGAGATATTCCACGTCGTCAGTAACCTGACCATCCTTTACTTTTCTGTAAGGAGTTTCAATAAAACCGTATTTATTAACTCGCGCGAAAGATGCTAATGAGTTGATTAAACCAATATTCGGTCCCTCTGGTGTTTCAATCGGACACATACGACCGTAATGCGTTGGATGTACATCTCTAACTTCAAACCCAGCTCTCTCTCTTGTCAAGCCACCAGGTCCAAGCGCCGAAAGTCTTCTTTTGTGAGTTACTTCCGAAAGAGGGTTGGTTTGGTCCATGAATTGAGATAATTGTGACGAACCAAAGAACTCACGAACTGCCGCAGCAGCCGGTTTTGCGTTGATTAAATCCTGAGGCATCACCGTATCAATTTCGACACTTGACATTCTTTCTCGTATGGCTCGTTCCATACGTAAAAGCCCAACACTATATTGATTTTCCATTAGCTCACCAACTGACCGAACTCTTCGATTCCCTAAGTGATCAATGTCATCAACATCGCCCTTCCCATCTCTGAGCTCGACCAAGGCGTTCACACAGGAAACGATATCATCCCTTCGTAATACTCTGACAGTATCTTGTGCATCCAAATTTAGGCGCATATTCATTTTAACCCTGCCAACAGCACTTAAATCATAGCGATCAGCGTCAAAGAATAAACTATCAAACAGAGCAGAAGCGGACTCTACCGTAGGCGGCTCTCCCGGACGCATGACTCTGTAAATATCCATTAGAGCCGTATCACGACCAAAGTTTTTATCCGCAAAAACAGTATTTCTGATATAAGGCCCTACATTTATATTGTCGATATCTAAGACAGGTATATCTATCACACCATTATCCAGAAGTAACTTTAAAGATCCTCCAGAAACTTCATTGTTTTTATCCAATTCCCAAGTCAGCTCATCACCAGCCTCGGCCCAAATCTCCCCAGTCTCCTCATTAATAATGTCTCTAGCAACAAAGCGCCCAATAATATCCTCAAAGGAAACAAAAATGCTCTTAACTTTGTTTTCATCAATCAATGCCTTGACTGCCCTAGGAGTTACTTTTTTTCCAGCTGGAACTACAACTTTACCAGTTTCGGCATCTATCAAGTCCGAAGAAGGTTTAGTTCCACGTAGCCTTTCGGGGAAAAATTGTGTTTTCCATCCATTTTTATCAACCTTTTCATACTGAACGGTATTATAGTATGCATCCATAATTGACTCTTGATCCATCCCAAGAGCAAAAAGTAAAGTAGACACAGGAAGCTTTCTACGCCGATCAATTCTGGCGTAGACAATATCTTTAGCGTCGAATTCAAAATCCAACCAACTCCCACGATAAGGTATAATTCTACATGTAAAAAGTAACTTACCAGATGAATGAGTTTTGCCTTTGTCATGGTCAAAAAACACACCTGGAGATCTATGCATTTGAGAAACTATAACCCGCTCAGTGCCGTTAACCACAAAAGTCCCGTTCGGTGTCATAAGTGGCATATCACCCATAAACACATCCTGTTCTTTTATACCCTTAACAGATCTTGCACCCGTATCAACATCAACATCAAAAACTATAAGTCTAAGAGTAACCTTAAGAGGTGCCGCATAAGTCATATCTCGACTTTGACACTCCTCAACATCGTACTTAGGCTTTTCAAGTTCATATTTTATAAACTCTAAAACTGCAGTCTCATTAAAATCTTTTATTGGAAAAACTGACTGAAAAACACCCTTGATACCTTCTCCATCTAATGGCTCTAATTGATCACCAGACTTTAAAAAAAGCTCGTAAGAAGATTTTTGGACCTCTATCAGATTCGGCATTTCTAAAACTTCACGGATCTTACCGAAGTATTTTCTAATTCTTTTTTTTCCAATAAATGTTTGTTTCATAACTATGAAAGCCTTTCAATTCCTTCAAAAGTGGCGTCTCGGGGAAAGACAACCCACCCTTTGGATAAAGGTAGTTAACCCAATGCCTGTGTGTATTCCCAATGACACACTCCCGGGTAACAACTGTTCCTTAGAAAAGGCTAACAAAGCTTTTTCTAAGAAGCAGTTAGCTGGATTTAATCTAAAATTAAATCCAGCCAAACTAGTCTTTACTTGAGCTCTACTTCTGCCCCAGCAGCCTCTAGCTTTCCTTTGATTTCCTCAGCTTCTTCCTTCGAGACACCTTCTTTTACAGATGATCCACCCGCTTCAACTAAGTCTTTCGCTTCTTTCAAGCCAAGGCCTGTAATAGTTCTAACTTCTTTGATAACACTTATTTTTTGTGCTCCAGCAGCAACTAAAACAACAGTAAACTCTGTTTGCTCCTCAGCCGCAGCACCAGCATCACCTCCACCAGCAGATGCCATCATTACTGCACCTCCAGCTGCAGGCTCGATGCCATATTCATCTTTTAGAATAGTCTTTAGTTCTTGAGCTTCAAGAAGTGTTAATCCAACAATCTCTTCAGCAAGTTTTTTTAGATCAGCCATTATACTGTTCCCGTCCTATATTTTGTGTTCCAACGCTTGATTAATTCTTTACTTTATTCACTTTGACCGAAAATCACGCCGCTTCAGCGCGCTCTTCAATTGTGCTTATGATACTCGCTATGCTAGAACCAGGTCCACCAATTGCGCCCGCGATGCCCGCTGAAGGAGCGGCTATACAACTCACGATTGAAGAAATTAATTCATCACGTGAAGGCATAGATGCAAGTGCTTTGACACCTGCAACATCTAGATTATTCTTACCCATAGCTCCACCAAGTATAGACAACTTATCGTTTGTCTTGGCATAGCTATCTATTACCTTAGCAGCGGCAACAGGGTCTTCAGAAAAAGCAAGAATAGTCATTCCAGAAAGGTATTCTGCGATGCTTTCACAAGGCGTTCCTTCTAGAGCGATTTTGGTGAGCCTATTTTTTGCAACACGAACAGATCCACCAGCTAGGCTCATTTGCCTACGCAGATCCTGCATCTCAGCAACTGTCAAGCCTTTGTAATGACTAACAACCACAACGCCAGAGCTTTCAAAGATTTGGCCAAGTTCATTAACCACTTTTTCTTTTTGTGCTCTATCCACAGTTTCTCTCCAAATTTGGAGGCCTAGGCCTCCGGCTCATTTATGCTGGTTTCCCAGCGCTTAAAGGTCCTTTACAGGATCTTCACCAAAACCACTCGAGGAATAAACCTCGAAAATTCTAGTTCGTTTCCCATCTCAGAAAGGAATTATTAATCATAAGATTAACCCTCCATCTCGGACAGAACGAAGACAAGTCTTCGCTATTTATACCAGACTTGCTGGTAAAAATTTCTACTTAGCGCTTGTGGCGCTATCAATTGCAATTGAAACTCCTGGCCCCATAGTGGAACTAAGAGCTATTTTTTTCATGTAACTTCCTTTGGACCCAGTCGGCTTAGCACTCAAAACAGCAGAGACAAAAGCTCTTAAATTTTCAGCAAGCGCCCCCTCTTCAAAAGAGACTTTACCAATCGCAGCTTGCACCACTCCTGCCTTTTCGGCCCTAAATTGAACTTCTCCACCTTTTGCTGCTTTCACAGCGGTAGCAACGTCCATTGTAACAGTCCCAACTTTAGGGTTGGGCATTAGGTTCCTTGGGCCAAGAACTTTACCTAGTCTTCCCACAATCGGCATCATATCTGGTGTAGCAATACATCTATCGAAGTCTACTTTTCCACTCTGGACAATTTCCATTAAATCTTCTGCACCAACAATGTCAGCTCCTGCTGCTTTAGCCTCATCTGCTTTGGCATCTCTCGCAAAAACTGCTACTCTTACAGTCCGCCCGGTCCCGTTGGGTAAATTTATAACTCCCCTGACCATCTGATCCGCATGCTTTGGATCTACACCGAGATTTACTGCTATTTCAACAGTCTCATCGAATTTTGCCGCAGCACTAGATTTAACTAAATTTACAGCTTCTTCCACTGTTAGATCTGTTTTTCCTTCAAATGCTTTTCTAGCCGCTACTGTTCTTTTTCCATATTTCGCCATTTTACTTTACCTCTATACCCATAGAACGAGCTGAACCCAGAATTATTTGCATCGCTGCTTCAATAGTATTTGCATTCAAATCCTGCATCTTTGTTTCTGCGATCTCTCTAACTTGAGATACAGTCACATGACCCACAACCTCTTTAGAAGGCTCTTTGGCACCAGATTCTAGCTTTGCTGCTTTCTTGAGTAAATATGACGCTGGAGGTGTTTTTATATCCATCGAAAATGATTTGTCTTGATAATAAGTTATTATCGTCGGGCATGGAGCTCCAACTTCTAAATCTTGGGTTTTTGCATTAAAAGCTTTACAAAACTCCATAATATTTATGCCCCTTTGTCCTAATGCTGGACCTACAGGTGGGGACGGGTTTGCTTTTCCCGCCGGTACTTGCAACTTTAACGTTCCGACTATTTTTTTAGCCATCGTGCGTCTCCTCTATCAACTGCCCAGGTCACGCGCGCCCGGAACACTCTGTTGTGTGGTTACGGCTCAACAAACGCGTTTGTCTTGCCTCCCACGGATCAAATTACTAGCTCTTAGTAACTTGTGTGAACTCTAATTCTACTGGCGTTGCTCGCCCAAATATCGATACCGTTACCTTCAACCTCTGTTGATCCAAATCAACTTCTTCAACCATCCCAGAAAATCCTTCAAAAGGTCCATCAGTGACACTAACATTCTCCCCAATATCAAATACTATTGTGGACCTTGGTGATTCTGCACCCTCCTCAACTCTATTTAATATCAAATTAACTTCAGCATCACGCATCGGCATTGGTTTTCCCTGAGGGCCTAAGAAACCAGTAACTCTGTTTATAGAATTTATCAAATGATAGCCTTTATCAGACATCTCCATCTTAACCAAAACATACCCAGGCATAAATCTACGTTCCGCCGTAACTTTTTTATTTCGCCTTATTTCGATTACCTCTTCTGTAGGCACAAGAACCTCTTCTATTTCATCTTGTAAGCCCTTATCTTCAGCGGCCTGTCGAATATACTCTGCAATTTTCTTTTCGAAATTTGAGAGTACGCTGATTGAGTACCAACGCTTAGCCATTCTAAACCGATCCTTACTAACCCAACACATAGTGTCGCGAAAACTTTAAAAAGTGAGATTTATATATCTACACCTTAAAACCAAAAGGCGCGCATCTCGAATCAATACGCGCTAAATTACTCGTTGAAGTCTCTTTAATCGTCGATGCATTCAATATCAAGTCCTTAAAACACAATAAACAATTAGAATCAAAACAAACCAAAAATCGTACTGAGACCAGACCTTATACCCAAGTCAACAAAAGAAAAGAAAACCGCCGTTAGCGAAGCGAGAATAAACACCATTACAGTAGTTAGGACTACCTCTTTACGTGTTGGCCAAACGATTTTACTCACCTCTCCTCTTACTTGTTGGATGAACTGAACTGGATTTGGTAGGGCCATACTAATACCTTTTAAATTTTAAACTTAATTTATTGAGACTATACGTTTCAGACTAAGCCTGCAACTGGCAAACTAAATTTAATTAGTGGCAGGGGCTGAGAGACTCGAACTCACGACCCTCGGTTTTGGAGACCGATGCTCTACCAACTGAGCTAAGCCCCTGCATTTAAATAAGGTGCTTAAGCAAGACTATCTAATTTTGCAAGTAAACAGTTGCAACATATTAGAAAATAATTTTAAGAGATTTATTATCTTAACCTCTTTTGATCCTTTTTATTAATTTTACTCGATGATGCTTGAAACAACACCCGCACCGACTGTTCTACCGCCTTCACGGATAGCAAATCTTAATCCATCCT
>CAJIZW010000093.1 GCA_905181985.1 uncultured Paracoccaceae bacterium
AAGTTTTTGGGTCTCTAGTAAAAGATGATGAGTTTAAATTTCCAATTTATAAAAAACCACAGAATATTAAAAAGACAAGCAAATGGTTTTCTCGTAGAGAAATAGAAGAAGAAAGCCTACTGATTAATCAAAATTTAGAAATAGTGTTCTTGAGAAACAAGCTAGATCTTTTCTTTTTACATGTGCAGGGTTCAGGGAGAGTTTTATTAAAGGATGGCTCAATTATAAGGGTTGGTTACGATGGAAAAAATGGACATAAGTATATTTCTATTGGAAAAATCTTAATTAATAGGGGGGTTTTTGATGCTAAAACAATTACTCAAAAAAAGTTAAAAGATTGGATTTTTAATAACCCAAAACAAGGAAACGAACTTTTATTAGAGAACCCATCTTATATATTTTTTAAAGTTATTTCAAATTTAGTGGAATCTGAGGGACCTATTGGAACAATGAAAGTTCCCCTTACGCCCCTTCGATCTCTGGCAGTAGACCCTAATTACATTCCGTTAGGGGCTCTTGTGTGGATAGAGAAGGAAGGAGATATACCACTAAGACAACTTATGATTGCTCAAGATACAGGCTCTGCGATTAAGGGTTCACAAAGGGCTGATATATTTTACGGAACAGGAAAAAAGGCTGAGGAATTAGCTGGTAATGTTGTTGATCTTGGCCGTATGATTATATTAAAACAAAGAAAATAGTCTTTAGGTGATGTAGTGAAAAAAAATAAAACTAAGAGCCTTAGTGAAGATGATGTTGAGATTTGGTTGCGAACTGTAAGCGGTGTAGAGAAAAAGAGTGTTTTGAAAGAAAGTGAAACGGTTGCTTTAGTAGAGCAAAAAGTTAAAGGGAAAAGGAGCACACCCTTAATAAAAAACACATATTTGAAGGAAAAAAGTATTGAGACAGAACCTAAGGCAGCATTAGCTAATTTATTAAGCAATCGAAGTGTTGATAAAAGAGTTTCCTCAAAAATGAAGGCAGGAAAAATTGATCCAGAGGCGACCCTTGATTTGCATGGTTATAGGTTAACACAAGCAAAATCAGCCCTAAGAGGCTTTCTATTTAGGGCCTATGAAAGTAAAAAAAGATTAGTTTTAATTATTACTGGAAAAGGTAAACCTAAAGCTGAGTGGGATCTTAATTTAGATTATCGTGGCGTTTTAAGAAATGAAGTTCCTGTTTGGCTTGAAGAAGCACCTTTGGCTGGTTTAATTTTAAGTGTAAAAAAGGCAAACTCAAAGCATGGAGGGGGTGGAGCACTTTACGTTTATTTAAGGAAAAATAAATTAACGATTAATTGATTTTTTTAACCCTACAAAAGCTAAAATAGTAGCAATCACGTAATACAAAGAAATCCATGGCATTTGAACAGTGAAGTTATAGCCTAAGTCTATAATATAACCAGTGATTCCAGGCCCCAAAGCAGAACCTAAAACCATGATTGATGTTGCAAGAGCCTTTATTGATCCTAAATTTTTGGTTCCATATATTTCAGCCCAAAAAGAAGATGATAAAGTTCCTCCAACTCCCGAAGTTATTCCTATAAGTGACATACCGATTGAGGCAAAGAGAAGACTGTTTGAAATCGATAAAATCAAAAATCCAAAAATAGCTGGTATCATATAAAAAGACATTAGTTTTATTGAATTAAAGCGATCAATAACAATGCCTGAAAACACCATAGAAAGAACCGCTGAAATAGTAAAAACTGGAAAGAGAGAAACAATCTGTAGGTGTGACCAACCCTTTGTTTCAGCATAGTGAACATGGAAAAAAAAGAAGGCTGTGCTGAATGCTGCAGGTCCAAGTAAGGTGGGAAGTAAAAACCAAAACAAAGGGTGTTTAATAGTTTCTTTTCTAGTCCAATGTTTACCATCTAGACCAAAAGATTCACTTTCTTCTACGGTGTTTTTTGGAGAACGTTCCTTATTGAGTAAGAAAACGAAAAAGGGAATAGAAACTAATAGAACTATAGCTGAAGAAAACCATGAAAGCCGCCAACCTACTAAAGCTATCAACGCCACAAAGGCGATAGGGAGCACGGCCTCTCCAAGAGAGTGGCCTAGGTGAGATATTGAAATAGCCTTACCTCTAGTTGCTACAAACCAGCGTCCAATTGAAACAGACGCAACGTGACCAGTCATTCCTTGACCTGTTAATCGAAGAGCAAAAATGATAAAAGGTATAAGGTATATGCTTTTAACTAGGGACATTGCGATACATGATGCCGCTAAGAGAAATAGGAATATACTTCCCAAAAAGCGAGCCCTAAATATATCAGTTAACCCACCAAGCCAGAGCATCACTACCGCTGAGCTCAGGGTGCCAACCATATAAAAGAAACCCCATGTGCCATTAGATAGGTTGAAATCTTCTTGAATTTCGCCAGCAAAAACAGATATAAACGTTGTTTGTCCGAAAGAAGACAAAAAAAACAGCAAGAAGCTAGCTAGCAACCATCTAAAGTTGTCAAAAATAAATTTCATACAACTTACTACTACAAGAGAAAGTGTTTTTATTAAAGAGTGCGCCTAAGAAGGTACAAATGTTTTCACTATAGAACATATTTGGCAAGATCTGCTGAAGTATGCAGATTACCAAGGTTTTTTTCAACAAATGCCTTGTCTACAACTATAGCTTCACCGGACCGATCAGGTGCAGAAAAACTCAGCTCTTCGAAAACCCGCTCAATAACAGTATATAATCTCCTAGCACCAATATTCTCAACAGATTGATTAACTTGAGCAGCAATTTTTGCTAACGCCTGTATCCCGTTTTCTGTGAAACTAACCGCAACACTTTCTGTGTTCATTAAAGCACTATATTGTAATGTAAGTGCATTTTCAGTTTCTGTCAAAATTCTAACGAAGTCGCTTTCAGTCAAGGCTTTTAGCTCCACCCTTATAGGAAGTCTGCCTTGAAGCTCTGGTAGAAGATCTGAGGGTTTTGCTGTATGAAAAGCCCCTGATGCAATAAAAAGTATGTGATCAGTTTTTACTGGACCGTATTTAGTACTTACGGTTGTGCCCTCGATCAAAGGGAGAAGGTCCCTTTGAACACCCTCTCTACTTACATCGGCACCGCGAGCATCAGCTCTAGCACAGACTTTATCAATTTCATCTAAAAACACTATACCACTCTGTTCGACAGCCTCTATTGCAGCAAGATTTACTGTTTCTTGATCTAGAAGTTTGTCAGCTTCATCTGAGACAAGGAGTGCATAGCTTTTTTTAACAGTTGTCTTTTTTTTTGTAGTCCTATTTCCAGCAGCCTTCCCAAAAATATCAGCAATATTCATCATTCCGCCAGCAACTGGACCAGGTTGGCCTGGGATTTCAAACATTGATAACGGGTTTGACGTGTCAGACACATCAATTTCTATTTCTTTGTCGTCCAAAAGCCCATCACGCAATTTTTTTCTAAACATTTCACGCGTATTTTCGCGTGAATCAGGACCTGCTAACGCATCTAAAACACGCTCTTCTGCTTGATTGCGAGCTACTGATTTCACATTATCACGCATCTGCTCTTTGGTAATAATAATAGCAGTATCAACAAGATCACGAACTATTTGTTCAACATCTCGACCCACATAACCGACCTCAGTAAACTTTGTTGCTTCAACTTTAATAAAGGGAGCATTTGCAAGCTTCGCCAGACGTCGTGAAATTTCCGTCTTTCCTACCCCAGTAGGTCCAATCATTAATATGTTTTTAGGGTAAACTTCATCTTTAAGGCTTTCTGGAAGCTGTTTTCGGCGCCAACGATTTCGAAGTGCTACAGCAACAGCTCTTTTTGCACCATTTTGTCCCACAATAAACCGATCAAGTTCAGAGACGATCTCTCGGGGCGTAAGGTCTGTCATAGAGAGTCTTCCTTAGTTTTCTTTTTTGGACTTATTTTTTCTAAAGTTAAATTATTATTTGTATAGATACAAATTTCAGCTGCAATAGACATAGCAGATCTTACTATATCTTCTGCACTCTTGTCAGTTAACATAAGAGCCCTTGCTGCAGCTAGAGCATAGTTCCCACCAGATCCAATTGCTGCAACATCATTTTCTGGCTCCAAAACATCTCCTGAACCTGTAATAACAAACATATCAAGACCATCAGACACAATAAGCATTGCTTCAAGATTTTTTAAGTATTTGTCGGTCCTCCAGTCTTTTGCCAACTCTACAGAAGCACGAGCTAGCTGCCCGGGTGAAGCCTCTAGCTTAGCCTCTAATCTTTCTAGCAATGTGAAAGCATCTGCTGTCGATCCAGCAAAACCAGCT
>CAJIZW010000094.1 GCA_905181985.1 uncultured Paracoccaceae bacterium
ATATGCGTGTTTATTATGATCGAGACTGTGACATTAATCTTATAAAAGACAAAAAAGTTGCCATTTTAGGTTATGGATCTCAGGGGCATGCTCACGCTCTTAACTTAAGAGACAGCGGAGCTCAAAACCTAGTTGTTGCCCTCCGAGATGGATCACCTTCAACAAAAAAAGCAGAAGGCGAAGGACTAAAAGTCATGGGCATTGAAGAAGCTGCAGCCTGGTGTGATTTAATGATGTTTACTATGCCAGATGAGTTGCAGGCTGAAACATACAAAAAGCATGTCCATGACCATATTAAAAGTGGTGCCGCAATCGCATTTGCACATGGTCTAAACGTTCATTTTGGTTTAATTCAGCCAAAAGAGGGCTTAGACGTAATAATGATGGCCCCAAAAGGCCCTGGGCACACTGTTCGCGGCGAATTCGTTAAAGGTGGTGGAGTACCCTGCCTTGTTGCTGTTGATAACGATGCTTCCGGTAAAGCATTGGAAATTGGCTTAAGTTACTGTTCTGCAATTGGTGGTGGTCGCTCTGGTATAATAGAAACAAATTTTCGAGAAGAGTGCGAGACTGATCTATTCGGAGAACAAGCTGTACTCTGTGGAGGCATTGTAGAATTAATCCGTATGGGCTTTGAGACCTTAGTAGAAGCTGGTTATGCACCCGAGATGGCTTATTTTGAATGTTTACATGAGGTAAAACTAATCGTTGATTTAATATATGAAGGCGGAATCGCCAATATGAATTATTCGATATCCAATACAGCAGAATACGGTGAATATGTGAGTGGTCCACGAGTACTTCCTTACGACGAAACAAAAGCTAGAATGAAAGATATCCTAAACGATATCCAGACTGGTAAGTTTGTTAGGGATTTCATGACAGAAAACGCAGTTGGACAACCATTTTTTAGAGGTACTCGTAGACGAAACGATGCTCACCAAATCGAAGCTACTGGAGAAGTATTACGAGGAATGATGCCTTGGATTTCTGCTGGTAAATTGGTTGATCAAGAAAGAAATTAATTATTCGATGCTACTGGAGATACCTAAAAAGTATCTCCACTTACCTTACATGGAGACATTAAATAACTAAATCAATCGCCATCTCTCCAGATAATCCAGGTAAATTAAATTGGTTTTTAATGTGTGCTTTAGGAGTTATTTGGGGAGGGTCATTCTTATTTATAAAAATCTCACTAGAAACGGTTGGCCCATGGACATCAGCCGCAATGCGAACTCTTATAGCAGGAATATTTCTATCCGTTATTGCTCCGGCAATGGGCCAACACTTCAGGCATATTCAGAATTTAAAATCGTGGGTTTATGGAATATTAATTGGTGCCATATCAATTGCTCTACCCCTTTATTTACTTAGCTGGGGGCAACAGCACGTTTCTTCAGCATTTGCAGGTGTCTCAATGAGTGCAGTACCCCTGTTAGTACTTCCACTTGTTTACATTTTCTCTCCCGACGAAAGTATAGGTCCAAGACGGATTATTGGGTTTATCTTAGGGTTTTTAGGAATACTTGTTTTATTTGACCTTGAATTCACAAAAATAGGATCAAATCTTACCGAGATATTGGGACAATTAGCTTGTTTTACTGCAGCGCTATGCTACGCAGTTGGGTCAGTTATGACCAGAAATGCACCCAGAATGCCACAATTGATTTTTGCAGCTATCACATTAATGGCCGCAGCTCTAATCCTCACCCCTTTAGCTCTTTATTACGAGGGAGTCCCAACTGAGATTTCGTTAAGATCTTTATCTTCTTTGCTATATTTAGCAGTTTTTGCCTCAGCCCTAGGGGCCGTGCTTAGAATTCATATAACTAAAAGTGCAGGCTCTTTATTTATGAGTTTAACAACCTACCAAATTCCAATTTGGGCGATCGTATATAGTGTTACTTTTTCTAATGAAGAGCTGCCACCAACATTATTTATTGGTCTATTAATAATTTTATTAGGAATCGGTATAAGTCAATCTAGAGCTATAATAGGTTTCTTAAAGAATTAATTTTAAGTAACTTTAATCATTTCCACTCTCTAGTTTAATTTTTTCAGCTATTTCATCTACTACGCTACTCAACAAGGCTTCATCTTCACACTCTGCCATTATACGAATTAGCGGCTCTGTTCCAGATTTACGTATTAACACACGGCCTATACCAAAAAGTTTTTTTTCTAGGCGATTTATAGTTTCCTGAACTGAATCAATTTTTAACGGATCTTTATTAGGACTGTAAGCTATGTTCAACAATTTTTGAGGATACGCCTCAAATTGATGTAAGAGTAGGCTTGCTGGAGTGTTTTCCTTTTTCATTATTGATAAAAACTGTAAAGCGGCCACTATCCCGTCACCAGTTGTTGAATGGTCGGTCATTACAATATGACCTGACTGTTCACCACCTAAGTTATAGCCACCCTTACGCATTGCCTCTACAACATACCTATCACCCACAGATGTCCTTAATAGCGCTACTGATTTACTTTCTAAGTAACGTTCTAACCCCAGATTAGACATGACAGTTGAAACTAGTGTTCCACCACTTAAAATACCTTGCCGTGCCCACCTACCTGCAAGCACCGCTAATATCTGATCTCCATCACCTTCAACTCCAAACTCATCGATTAGAATTACCCGATCAGCATCTCCGTCCAGGCATATTCCAAGATCAGCCTTATTTGAAAGAACCGCCTCTTTTATTGCTTGTGTATTTGTAGACCCACAGTCTTTATTAATATTAAATCCATCAGGATTAATCCCGATTGGTATAACGTCAGCTCCCAGCTCCCACAAAACCTCTGGAGCACTTCTATAAGCAGCCCCATTAGCACAATCTACAACTATTTTTATTCCGTCCAACCTTACTCCTGAGGGAAAAGTACTTTTTACTCTTTCAACGTATCTACCCAAGCCATCATCAATACGTTTTGCCTTTCCAATATTTTCTGCACTAGCTCTGTCAATATCATGCTCTAGCAATTCCTCTATCTCTGCCTCCGACTGATCATTTAGCTTGTAACCATCAGGTCCAAAAAGTTTAATTCCATTATCATAATGCGGATTATGTGAAGCTGAGATCATAATCCCAAGATCAGCCCTCATAGATCGTGTAAGTAAACCTACACCTGGAGTAGGGATTGGGCCCAATAAAAATACATTCATTCCAGTTGACGTTAAACCTGCAGTAAGCGCATTCTCCAACATATAGCCCGATCGTCGCGTATCTTTTCCAATGACAACTCGATGCTCATTTCCATCTCTCCGAAAGTACCTTCCGACTGCAGCACCTAGCTTTAATGTCATTTCTGCATTTATTGGGTGCTGATTAGCCCGTCCACGCACACCATCTGTCCCGAAAAATTTTCTTACCATCTAATGTCCTAATCGCCTAAATTAAACTGTTCAAAATACCCAAGTTAGTCGCAATTCATAGCCTTCCACATCCTAGTGGCTTGACAGTTTTCCCCTATATCATGTACCCGCAGTATTTGCACACCCTGCCTCAAACCCTCTATACTTACAGCGATAGAGCCAGCCATTCTCTTTTCAGGCTGTGACACTCCACTTATAGTACCAATGAACCTTTTCCTTGAAGCGCCAAGAAGTAGCGTGCAACCTAAAGAATGGAATAAACTTAAACCATTTAGCAAAATTAGATTATGCTCCATAGTCTTTCCAAAACCAATTCCAGGATCTACAACTATTTTTGATCTTGGTATTCCTAATAGATCAGCGTCTTGAAGCCTCTTCGCAAGAAAGTCGTAAACATCTAAAAGGACGTTTTCGTAGAGTGGTAAATTTGAAGAGTCGCTTGCAATTGGATCAGAATGCATCAAACAGACTGGAGCTTTATTAATTTTTACTACGTCAGCCATATTGACGTCAGAAAGCATCGCCGAAACATCATTAACAAAATCAACACCTACCTCTAATGCCTTCGCCGCGACTGCCGCCTTTGTTGTATCTATCGAGAGCGGTACGTTTAAGTTAACATCCCTGATTGATTTGATAATTGGAATAACGCGAGATAACTCTTCTTTTTCAGAAATAGCTTTAAAGCCTGGTCGCGTTGACTCACCCCCTATATCAATAATGTCAACTCCATCATTTATCATATTTTTAACTCTTACCAATGC
>CAJIZW010000095.1 GCA_905181985.1 uncultured Paracoccaceae bacterium
AGGAAAATTGTTGGCGACAAGGTAATTGTTGGCACTGAATTAGACCTCCACGGTCACCTAACAGATAAAATGATGGATAGCGCAAATTTATTAGTATTTTTTAAACATTACCCACATGACGATATCGATGAGAGAGTTGATGAATTATATGATTTAGCGATAGCATCCGCAGAACAGAAAATTACGCCTGTAATGCGTTTTTGGGATTGTAAGATGATTGCATTTTACCGAACTCCAATTGAACCCATGGCAAGTTTCGTGGCGGAGATGAAAGAAAGGGAAAAGGAGCCTGGTGTTCTCTCATTATCTCTATGTCACGGGTTTCCAACTGGGGACATGCCTGACGTTGGCACAAGAATGATGGCTATTACAGATAATGATCCAGATCTTGCCAGTAGTTTAGCTGAGGAATTTGGACAAAAGATTTGGGAGTTACGGGAGGATTTCAGAGTTGACTTCCCCTCAATAGATACAGCCCTTACTTATTCACATGAAAGCAATAAACATCCAATAGTATTAGCGGATATATCTGATAATGCGGGAGGTGGTGCACCATCTGACTCAACTGTTATGCTCAGGGCCGTGCTAGAAAAAGATATGAATGACGTTGCTGTAGGTATTTTTTGGGATCCAGGTGTTGTTAGAATTTGCAAGGCTGCAGGAAAAGGTGCCGTATTAGATCTCTGTTTGGGTGGAAAACATGGGCCAGTTTCTGGTTTGCCTTTAAATATAACAGCAGAAATCATGAATATTACAAGCAACCAAGAGCAAGCTATGGGCGATGGTGATGTGATGATGCCACTTGGCAACTTGATTTGGCTAAAGATGGAAAATAATATCAATATACTCGTCAACGATATACGTAACCAGGCTCTCAGCCGTCTTCCATTTCTAGAGATAGGGATAGAGTTAGAAAAGTTAGGTACTATTATTGTCAAATCATCTAACCACTTCTTTAATAGTTTTGATGTAGTTGCCGAAGAAATAATTCACGTTTCAGGGCCGGGGGCGATGAGTTTTGATAGTGCTACTATCCCCTACAAGAAACGTGATGGAAATTACTGGCCAAAAGTCGAAAATCCGCATAATTAGGCATAAATTAGTCGGGTATTTGAGATTTTATATATAAGTTATATATCTTTAGATTTATATTATGTTATAAGCTAATTGAGTACAAAAATGGGCCAGCAAAGATGAAGAGGGTAAGGTAAATGAGCCAATATGATTTAGTATTAAAAGGCGGTCACGTCGTTGATCCGTCTCAAGGTATTGATAAAGTCCAAGATATTGCATTCACAGATGGAAAAGTTGCCAAGATTAGCGACGATATATCTGGAAGTGATGGAAATGATGTTAGGGACGTCAGTAAATCGTTTGTTGTCCCTGGCTTGATAGATCTACACACACACGTCTATTGGGGTGGCACTTCGTTAGGTATAGATGCAGACGATTTTTGCAGGCACAACGGCGTCACAACCGCAGTCGATACCGGATCAGCAGGTCCTGGCAACTTTGCTGGATTTCGCAAACATGTGATCGAAAAATCTGAGGCAAGAATTTTAGCATATCTGCACATTTCTCATGCTGGTGTCTACGCCTTTTCAGATAGAGTGATGGTAGGCGAGAGTAAAAATCTTGACTTGATGGATCCAATTACGGCAATCGAAGTGGTAAATGAGAATAGAGACGTAATTGTTGGAATTAAAGTAAGGCTTGGCCGGATTGCGTCAGGCGTTCACGGCACTATTCCCTACGAGTATGCATTACAAGTTGCAGAGGAAACTGGATTACCAATTATGGTCCACATTGATGAGCCTCCGCCCTCATATGCTCACATTATCTCCAGACTTCGGAAGGGAGATATCCTGACACACTGCTTTAGGCCGTTCCCAAATACGCCAATCATGGCCAACGGGAAAGTTCTACCAGAAGTTCTCGAAGCTCGAGAAAGAGGCGTAATATTTGATATTGGCCACGGTAAGGGTTCATTCTCTTTTAAAGTAGCTAGGTTAATGCTTGAGAACAATTTTCAGCCAGATGTTATTTCTTCAGATGTTCATAAGATGTGTATTAATGGACCTGCGTTTGATCAACTTACAACGCTGTCAAAGTTTCTAATCTTGGGTGTTCCTTTTTATAATGTGATTGAACAGTCAACTGTTAACCCTGCAAAGGCTCTTAACAGGCCAGAACTTGGGACTTTCAAAGTTGGTTCTGTTGGAGATGTTACACTTTTAAGGATTGATAGCGGCGCTTATAACTATATCGACGTCAAGGGTGAAACAGTTATCGGTGATAAGAAAATCGAGCTTGACGGTGTCGTATTAAACGGGAAGTGGTGGCACTCGGCCTAAATTATAATGAAGAGCTAAGCTTTTTTAAGCGTTCAATTTGAACTTTTCCCATTGCGTTTCTGGGTAGTTCATTAAGAAATAATATTTCTTTTGGACGCTTAAAGCTAGCAACTTTATCTTTAAATATATTTAAGATATCGACTGATTTTTTAGTTGTGTCATTGAGCACGACTACAGCAATTGGTATTTCACCCCATTTTGCATCCCGGCGGCCTACGACTGCACACTCCTTAACTTCTGCAGCATTATTTAAGACGCGTTCAAGTTCAGCTGGATATATGTTTTCACCCCCCGAAATTATGACATGCTTCAATCTGTCGGTGAACCAATAAAGGTTGTCCTCATCTTTAATTGCAAGATCGCCTGTTTTAAACCATCCATCTTGTATTGCTTTTTCTGTCTCATCAGGATTATTCCAGTAGTATGAGAAGTTATTAGGTGCCTTTACCCAGATTTCTCCAGTTACATTTAGGGGAGCTTCGGACCCGTCGCTTAGCATGAGCTTTATTTCAATATTTAACCCAGACCGCCCGATTGACCCTTCTGTAGAGAAAGCCTCATCCGGTTTTTGGTAAATGGTTACTGGTCCTGTTTCTGTGGCACCGTAGATTTGTATCATTGGAATACCTCGGCTGTGGCTGTCTTTTATAAAACTAAGTGGAACATCGGTAGAGCCGATTGCTATTACCCTGAGGTCAGGGAACACTTTGTTATCCCAGTTAATTTTTTTAGAAATTGCCGAAATTATAGTTGGCACACAAACCATTGTCGTAATCCCCGCACTCCTTAATTTTCCTATTGCTACATCAGGATCAAATATGGGTAATAAGGTTACGTGGGCACCAACATAAAAAGCAGGAAACATTTGAATATTAATACCACCCACGTGAAAAAGCGGTAGTAGGTTTAAGATATGATCATTATCTGTCATATTATGGGCATTTACACTAATTATAGCGTTAGAGAGGATTGCATTTTGAGTTAAGACCGCTCCCTTTGGGAACCCGGTTGTTCCAGATGTATAAACAATGAGTAACGGGTCATTTGGGTTACTTATATAGTTTATATTAAATTGCTTTTGCTCTTCATTTTTTAACTCTTCTCGAAATAACTCCGTACCAACTGTCTCACAGTTCAAAGCTCTAAGAATTGACGGCATGTTTTCCTGAAATCGATCTTCGTAAAAGACTACTATCGGACTGCAGTCCTTAATAATCTCATTTAATTCACCAGAACTTAACCTCCAGTTCAAGGGCACCACTATTAAGCCAAGCTTTGCACAGGCAAAGAAAAGTGCCACCTCTAAAGTGCTGTTGGTGCCGTAATAGGCAATTCTGTCGCCATGCTTAAGATTAAAGTCTAAACATAACTTTGCTGTTACTTTTGTAATAAAATTACTAAACTCTAAATACGTCCAGTGCTCGTCATTAAAACTTAAGGCTGGTTTTTTAGGTTGCTCTGCAGCGTGCTCCGTAAACCAGTTGTCCAGTGTCGAAAAACTTTCACTCAAGACTTACTCATCTCGCTCTCCAGACTCGTAAAGTGTCGCTTTTCCTAACATGTCAAGGCACAGCTCACTCGTCCAAGGTAACATCAATGAGCCGCACCTACTGTCTCTGTAGAGACGTTCTAAGTGTAAACTCTTTAACATCGACTGCCCACCACATGTTCTAATTGCCAATTGAGCAATTTTATTTGAGTTTTCCATTACCGTGTACTGTGCCGCCCAAGCTCGCAATAAACTTTCTCGTGAAGGGTAGGGGCCTGCCTCAGTAATTGCTTGGAACCAAATACCTTTTGTCTGCTCTAATATTATGCGCATTTCGGCAACCGCAATTTGTTTGGTGGGATGCATTCTTCGTTTCACGGGGGGAGTCCCTGGCATTTCACCTCGAAGGTATTTGATAGTAAAGTCATAAGCTGCCTGTGATATTCCCATATAGGCTGGCGTCAGGGTCATGAACATATGAGGCCATCTCTTAGCAGCCTTGTGGTACACGCCTGAGGGCATAAGTTTTGCATTATCTGGAACGAAAACATCCTTAAAGATTAAGTTTCTCGAAACAGTTCCCCTCATACCAAGTGGATCCCACTCGCCCTCTACCGAGACACCTTCAGAGTTAGCTGGAATTGCTAAATAAGTCGTATTCATTCTATCTTGAGTTCCACCAACTTCTGATATTTCGGTGCAAAGTGTTCCATAGTAATTTGCATGGCCAGAAAGTGACGCAAAAATTTTCTTTCCATTTACAATCCAACCATTGTCTACTTTTAGCGCTATGGTTTGGAAGGTACTAGAGCCCGCAGCAGCTGAGCCGCCCTCAGAAAAAGGTTGCGCATAAATAGCACCTTCATTTAAAATTCTTTTATAGTGAATTTCTCTCGAGACATTATGCTTCTCTCTATCAGCTCCATCAATATCAAGAGTATCAATTAAATGGCCGCTCCAAAGGCATGATGAGACATGCATGTTGAATGTAAGTGCTGTAGCACCGCAATACCTACCAATTTCTGCAGCGGTAAGCATATATGTCTTAAAATCTGCACCGTGGCCTCCACTAGGTTCAGGGATACAGACACCAATTAAGCCACTCTCAAAGAGATCCTTATAGTTTTCCGTTGGAAATGTTGCCGTCCGGTCGTAGTGAGCAGCTCTTAAGGAAAATTTCTCTTGACCAAGTTTCCTGGCAAGCCTTGTCAGTTTAATTTGCTTACTGTTTAAACCCCAAGCTTTTTCTTCAAATATTGGATGATCTTCTGACATTATTGTAAACCCTGATAAAAATTACTTAAGATTTTATTGGTGCTTTTACCATCTTCAAGATTTGTAAGATGGCCTGCACCAGGTATTTGATGATACTCCGCATATGGAATTACCTCAGCCATTTTTTTCATTGTCTTAGGTGGGGCATTTGTATCTTCCTCACCCGCTATTAAACAGCAGGGTACTTTAAGTGTCTTTATGTCATTTCTTCGGTTAAATGTCACCAAACACTGAATAATATCACGATACGTACTCGAAGAGACAGCCGACATCGAATTTATTGCTTCTTGCTTTACTGTGTCTGTAGCGCTTGAGCCCATAATATCAGGAATAAACTTCACAGCGAGTTCTTTAAGTGTCATTCCCATATCTAATGGTTTCAATCGAGCCTTTATAAAATCATCTTGGAAGGTCTTATCTTTTCCTCCAAATGCCGATGTGGTAGCAATTAATGTTAAGGATTTTACACAATTTGGGTTTCTGATGGTAGTTTCTAAAGCGATCATTCCCCCAATAGATTGCCCACACAGATGTACTTTTGATATATGTAGTGCCTCCATAAACTCGACAAGTTTATCAGCAAAATTTTTAAAACTTAAGTTGGATAGGCTCTTAGAGTTACCGTAACCAGGTAGATTTAACGAGATAACTCTATGAGATCCGCTGAGCTTCTCAAGTTGTGGTTTAAAACTGTCAGAATTGCCACCTATCCCATGAAGAAAAATAATTGGGATTTCAGAATTTCCATAATCTTGATAGGTTATTCCACAGACTTCTTTCATTCCACAAGGGCCCCATCAACCACAACCTTTTTCCCATCAATACTGATGGTGCACCCCATCATTGGCAGATCAAAGTGACCATCTGTAAATCTATTAGCAAATTCATTTGCTCCGGTAGAATAAAGAAAATTCCCCGCTAAAGACCTTAATTCTGTACCGTTTAAGTCTTTCTTATCGTACATAGTTAGTGACTCGTAGCGAGATAGTTTGTTCAGTCCCCAACCCACGTGACTAGTAGCGTAACAATTCTTATCTCCAAAAGATGAAAGGTAGTTTGACATTAGTTTCGCATCTGACCCTGTGCCATCAATGGAAACAACATAGTCACTTTCTATCATTAGTTTCACCTCAGATTCAAAGTATTTCTTAAAAGTAAGGTTAATGTCACCAGGCTGTAGAACTAATGTTCCATTTACACTTCCTGCTGCTGGAAAGGACACGACTAATCCTCCAGGCCAATGGGCTAATGTCCCAGGTTTATCTGTAAATCCCCAGACACCAACCGTATTGTTTCCTTTCATGTCGACACTTAAGTTGGTTCCTCGGCTACTAGTAACCCTCATTTCTTTTGATTTCCGGCAAAGTCTAGATGCTTCTAAAGTTTTCTGTTTTAGATCTTCAGTTGGCATTAGTCTCGTTAAAATATCTGGGTGTTCATTGGATATAGTCATAATTCTGGTGCCAGATTTAAGAATTTTATGCGTCTGAGCAGAGTGCATAAGTCCCTCAAGAGTTAAATCAACAACAAAGTCAGCATCGCATAAGGCAGTCACTGCTTTATCTTGTTCATTTAGGGCTAAAGAGGCGCCACTAGACCTGATTATCGCCTCTGAGATTGTTCTGGGACTTGTTACCTTAATTGAGTAAAAGGGTACGCCCATTCTACTCAATGCTAGCTCTGCAAGATTGCAATTAAGTTCCCTGCTTTGTGTTTCTGATAAGATTATAGCTGTTTCAGAAGGGTTTAACTTGCAAGATTTAAAGATACTTTCAAAACTATCTATCCAATGCGCTTCTATACGATCACTTAACATATTTATTCCTTCAGAACTTTTTGTACTTGGCGCTATCAGTATATATTTATAGCCATACAACAATATAGTAAATTAAAGGTAAATTGTTTTTAAAAATTTAAATTATCTTTTTTTAAAACGAATTTATTTTAGATAAAACCCTTATTCAGTGTTAAGACCTCTTTGTTCTAAGATTGCGCTCACTCCAGGCATGGCGCCGCGAAACTTTATATATAAATCTTCCGCAGGGCTTGAACCACCAGATGAGTAAATACAGTCATGAAGTAACTGTGCCGTTGTGGTATCAAACGGATCTCCAACCTCAGTAAAGGCCATAAATGCGTCAGAATCCATAACCTCTGACCACATATATGAATAGTATCCCGAAGAGTAACCATCACCAGAAAAAATATGAGAAAAGTTTGGAGTTGCGTGTCTCATTCCTATCGCTTCGGGCATATTGAGTTCTGTTAAAACTCTGTCTTGTAATTTTATTGGATCAATTTCATTTCTCTGTTCGTGGAAGGTCAAATCCACTAAAGCAGATGATATGTATTCGACTGTTGAAAACCCCTGGTCAGCATTTCGTGCCTTGAGGAGTTTTTGGACTAGGGAAGGTGGCATTGGTTCCCCTGTCTCAAAGTGTAAAGCAAACATGTTTAAGACCTCAGGAACTTCGAGCCAATGTTCAAATAACTGGCTAGGTAGCTCCACGAAATCGCGAG
>CAJIZW010000096.1 GCA_905181985.1 uncultured Paracoccaceae bacterium
CAATAACCAACGGATGGAGCGGATGAAGCAACCATATCCATAAATTCGGCGTCATCTATTTTTCCAGCTGCTAGCAGTTCTCGCGCTTTCCAAACGATTGTTCCTGATCCAGTTCGCTCTCCATTAAACCAACCATTCAACATTGGACCTACGGATAGTGCTATTGCAGGGATGTTTACTGTTGCAGCGGCCATTAGTAGAGCAGGGGTTGTCTTATCACAGCCAATATTGAGAACCACCCCATCTATAGGATAACCAAATAATGTTTCAACTAAGCTTAGGTAAGCTAAGTTTCTATCCAACATGGCGGTTGGGCGTTTTCCTGTTTCTTGTATAGGGTGCACAGGGATTTCTATTACTGTCCCACCTGCAGATACCACGCCATCCCGAACTCGTTTAGTAAGCTCAATATGATGTCGGTTGCATGGGCTTAAATCACTCCCGGTCTGGGCTATCCCAATTATTGGCTTACCAGATTGGAGCTCCTCACGTGTTAGACCGTAATTTAAATAGCGTTCTAGATAAATAGCTGACATTTCTAAATTTTCGGGGTTATTAAACCATTTTTGGGATCTTAGAGTTTTAGTCATTAAAATTTTCCTAACCTGACCAGCCGCCATCAATTATATGTGGTTGGCCCGTTGTGAAAGCAGATTCATCCGATGCCAAGTATACAACAAGAGCTGCAATTTCTTCAGTGGTGGCTAGTCTACCCATTGGTTGGCGTGCTGTGAATGCTTTTTTTGCTGTTTCATAATCCCCAGTTGCCTGGAGACGATCATGTAACGATGGTGAATCTACAGTTCCTGGACAAATACAATTACACCTTATGCCTTGAGTAATGTAGTCACTAGCAACTGATTTTGTTAATCCGATAACAGCAGCTTTGGTTGTCCCGTATATAAAACGATTAGGGGCACCAATTACGGATGAGACGGCGGAAGCCATATTGATTATGGAGCCATTACCTTTTTTTAACATATTAGGTAGGGCATGTTGAATTGTTCTGTACATTGATTTTACATTTAAATCGAACGCGTAATCCCAGTCCTTAGTAGTAGCCTCTAAAACTGTTCCATTGTGCACAAAGCCAGCACAATTAAATATAATATCCGGACTTGACTTAGAAACACCATCAGCAACGGAGCCGTCATCTAAAACATCAAGTTTAAAGGTTACTATATTAGGATGACTATAATCATCTAGCGTCTTTAGGGACTCCATATTAATATCTGTGGCGAATACTTTTGCGCCTTCTTTAGCCATGGCTACTGCGGAAGCTCTGCCTATTCCTTGACCCGCAGCTGTAACAAGTACGGATTTCCCTTCTAGTCTTCCCATGTCTCCACCTATACTTTATCTAAGAACATAATATAAAATAGTTTTTAGTGTTAAGAGTTCTTAAAATTTTCCTTAATTAATATCGTATATTCTATATGAAAGTGCCGAAAGCGAAAAATAGCTTTACGGGGACTCTTTTTAAATAATAATGCATTTACCAAAATCTTTGCGATTAAATGGGTATAGAGAGAAACGTTATTTTAGTTTATATTAAGAATTATTAAACATTTTAGGATTAATAAATGAAAATTGTTATTTTAGGCGGTGGCGGTATGATAGGCCAAAAGCTCGCTCAGGAAATAAAAAGCGGTAAAATTGGTTTAAATAAAAAAAACTCAGTTATTTTACATGATTTATTTTTTGCAAATGATTCCAACGCTTTAGGTGAGATACGAGTGGGTGATATCTCCAAACCAGGTGAGATTGAAAGCATAGCAAAGGAAAGGCCAGACTTAATATATCATTTAGCTTCCGTTGTTTCAGGTCAAGCAGAAGCGGATTTTGATATTGGTTGGGAGGTTAATTTTCATCCGACATGGAGGCTTCTAAATGCCATAAAGAATGAACATTTAGCATCAGCTGGAAGTTATAGGCCTAAATTTATCTTTACATCGTCAATAGCAGTTTTTGGTGGACCATATCCAGAAAAAATAAGTGATGATTTTTTGTGTGCTCCCCAGACTTCATACGGTGCTCAAAAAGTAATTTGTGAGGCGATGATAAGTGACTTCAGTCGAAAAGGCTTTATCGATGGGGTATCGATGCGTTTACCAACAGTATGTGTCCGACCTGGTAAAGCTAATCTCGCAGCATCATCTTTTTTTTCGAGTATAATTAGAGAGCCATTGAATAACTTGGAGGTGATCTTGCCGGTACGAGATAGCGTGAGGCACTGGCATGTCTCTCCAAGGTCAGCTATCGGGTTTTTAATTTATGCGGCAGGTTTAAATTTTGATGAACTAGGCACCAGGAGATCTTTAAATCTTCCAGGTGTTAGTTGTACTGTTGCTGAACAAATTGAGGCCCTTCGTGCCATTTCTGGTCAAGAGGCTGTAGATAGAATAAAATTTATTGAAGATAAGAAAATTTCAGCAATAGTTTCTGGTTGGCCAGAAAATTTTGATCCTGTAAGAGCATTAGAGTTAGGGTTTGTTGCAGAAAAAGATTTTTCAGAAATAATTATGGCATATATAGAGGATGATCTAAGGCCAATCTTAAATTAAGATTTGACGATGCTGTAATTTTCATTGTAATGACATCGAAGAGTATAAAAGTGCGGGCGTTGTGTAATGGTAAGACCTTAGCCTTCCAAGCTAAAGACACGGGTTCGATTCCCGTCGCCCGCTCCAGATTATACTACAATTAACCATGTAATTTATTATCACTTACCTAGTGATTAATATAATTTACAAAGATCTATCGTAAATTTTTTTTAATAGTGTTGGAACAGAATCCATTTAGTCATCATAGCTATAGTAATATTGTATGAACATCTGTATCTATATCTGGTGCTGTGAGGGAGGATCGAACTCCCGACCTCACCCTTACCAAGGGTGTGCTCTACCACTGAGCTACCACAGCCAATAAAAATAACTGACGAGTTGGATACGATCAAAATTCTTTTTACGCAAGGATAATCTAGACGCAATGATAAGCCTACTGTAAGTACCTAATATGAGTAGCTTAAATGAAATAAATAAGAATAGAGTATTGTCTATATCTGAAAAAAATAAGAAAGAGCGTTTGAAAAAGGCGTTAAAAAAAAATATGAGTCGGCGAAAACAACAGACTCAGTCTAGGAAAACTATTAAAACTTCACAAGAAAACGGTAAAGAACAATAAATTATGGATAAAATTGTAGTAAAAGGGAACGGTCCTATCTATGGAAAAATTCCGATAGCAGGAGCAAAGAATGCTTGCCTAACATTAATGCCTGTATCTATTTTATGTGAAGATACGCTTAAATTAACTAATGCGCCCAGGCTTAGTGACGTAAGAATGATGTCAGGTTTGCTCTCTTCACTGGGGTGTGAAGTTATCTCTGAAGATGAAGGGAAGACAATTTATCTTACCACAAAGAATATAACTAACCATACTGCAGCTTATGATATTGTACGGAAGATGAGAGCTTCGATCCTTGTTTTAGGCCCAATGCTAGCAAGAGAAGGGAATGCTATAGTTTCTCTTCCAGGTGGATGTGCGATAGGTGCGAGACCTGTAGACCTACACTTGAAGGCATTAGAGGCTCTTGGTGCAACTTTTGAGCTTAAAGATGGATATATATTTGGAAAATGTTCTGGAAGGTTAAAAGGCGCAGAATTTAAATTTCCAATGGTCTCTGTCGGAGCAACTGAAAATGCACTGATGGCAGCTACGTTGGCTGAGGGTACAAGTGTACTAAGTAACGTCGCCAAAGAGCCGGAGATTATAGATCTTGCAGAATGCCTCATAAAGATGGGGGCTCAAATAAGTGGACAAGGGAGTGATACAATAACCATTATCGGTGTAGACAGTTTGAATTCAGCCGAACATTCTGTAATTGCTGATAGAATTGAATTGGGAACATATATGCTTGCTCCAGTAATAGCAGGTGGAGAAGTTGAGTTATTAGGCGGAACTCGCCAAATAGTTAGTGCTTTTTGCCAAAAGTTAGAGGATTCTGGAGTAGAAATAGAGGAAACTAAAAATGGTTTAATAGTTCGAAGACTGGTAAGTCGAATTAAACCACTTAATATAGTAACTGAACCATTCCCTGGTTTTCCTACTGATTTACAAGCTCAAATAATGGCTGCTCTTTGTACCGCAAGTGGGATTTCAGTTTTAGAGGAAAGAATTTTTGAAAATAGATTTATGCATGCACCAGAGCTTATTAGAATGGGGGCTAAGATTGATGTTCATGGGGGTGTAGCTAAAGTAACAGGTGTCGACGTACTTAAAGGTGCACCGGTCATGGCCACTGACTTGAGAGCCTCGGTTTCTTTAATTTTGGCAGGTCTAGCAGCACAAGGAGAGACTGTTCTAAGCCGTGTGTATCATCTTGACCGAGGGTATGAGAGAGTTGAGGAAAAGTTGAGTTCGTGTGGAGCCCTAATAGAAAGAGTTTCCGGGTGAGTTCTGATGCTCGGTATGAAGATGGTGGAGACCGTCCACTAAAGTTAAAGGCAATAGACTCTAATGATTTGAAAGTTATAGCATCTCTGATACAAGATTCAATTGTCCCAAAACCTGAAATTTCATGGAGATCTAAGGAGCACAGATTTGCTTTATTAATTAATAGGTTTCGTTGGGAAGATAATTTAAATTTAAGAGGCTCAGAAAGGGTGCAATCCCTTTTGATATTCGATGATGTTACGAAGGTAAGCTCGAAAGGAATTGATCAAGAAAATGAGAGCAGTGTATTATCTCTGTTGACAGTTTTTTGGCAAGATTTAAAAGATGCTTCTGGAAGGTTTGAGTTAGTGTTTTCAGGAGAAAGTGTAATTTCTCTTGAAGTAGAATGTATTAATGTTTTGTTACAAGACGTAACACGTCCATATTACTCACCATCTAAAAAGAGGCCTAACCATAATGATATATAAATTTCTACTAATTAATAAGAAAACTAACCTCTGGCATTGTAAGCTATTAAATAAAAAAAATACTCTAGGTTCAATAATTTGAAATGAGTTATTTAATCGAGATAAAGCTTGAAACAAAAGATTCTAATAAAGCAACACCTGAAATAATTCAAGAAAGAGAAGTTGCTCTTTTTGATTTGCTTGAAAAAAATACTTTTGTAATCCCTAAAGAAACTGATTTTGTTGGGCCATATCGATTAAATCTTAAAATATTTGAGAGACGATTGGTTTTCGAAGTTTTCAGTAGTGGTAGAGATAGGATAGTTGAGTTTCAACTCTCATTAGTACCCTTTCAGCAAGTAGTTAAAGACTACTTTAAGATTTGTAAAAGCTACTTGGAAGCTGTTAAGAGATTATCGCCTAGTAAAATTGAGACAATAGATATGGCTAGGCGAGGTATACATGGCGAAGGTGCACGAGTTTTGCAGGAACGTTTAAGAGGAAAAGTTGAGTTGGATGATGATACTGCTCGGAGACTTTTTACACTAATTTGTGTCTTACACTATGGAGATTGGTTTGAAGTCTAAAAATTTACCAAAATCAATTTTATTTTGTTGTGACCATAACGCTGTGCGGTCCCCTATGGCTGAAGGAATGATTAAGAAATTTTATGGTAAAGCAATCTATGCTCAATCTGCAGGTGTGAAGAATGACCTTGAAATAGATGGGTTCTCTATCTCAGTGTGTGAGGAAATTTCTGTTGAGTTGTCGCGGCACAAGACTCGATCTTTTGATGAAATGAGTAAGTTGGGAGATGACATTTCTAGCTTTGATTTAATTGTTGCTCTTAGCCCAGCAAGCCAACACCGGGCACTTGAACTTACAGCAATTTATGACTTGGAAATAGAGTATTGGCCTATTATGGATCCAACTGGTCTTGGGGATCGTCGAGAAGAAAAACTTATAGCCTATAGACAGGCACGAGATCAAATTAGGAACCAAATATTAAAGAGGTTTGGTGATCAGATACCGGAATACTAGAAGGCTGTACAATTCACCCCTAATAAAATTAAAATATTCCTTGAATAATTATGCTAGAGAGAGCATTTAGTAGCCAGAAACTTTTATATTATAAACAGGAACGGAGTTAAAATGGCTAAGGAAGAACTTCTCGAATTTCCAGGGATCGTAAAAGAACTCTTACCTAACGCAACATTTAGGGTGGAACTGGAGAACGGTCATGAAATTATTGCCCACACTGCGGGGAAAATGCGCAAAAACCGTATCAGAGTACTAGCAGGTGATAAGGTTCAGGTCGAAATGACTCCGTATGATCTTTCAAAAGGGCGTATTAACTACAGGTTCAAGTGATACTAAATCAGGTTAAAAATACTAAAAAACTAATCCTGGGCTCTAGTTCGCCTAGAAGGCTGGAGTTATTATCACAGCTTGGAATAAAGCCAGATTCAATTAGACCACCTAATATTAACGAAGAAACAAAAAAATTAGAACTCCCAAAAGATTATTGTATGCGAATGGCTAAAGAGAAAGCTGATGCTATTGTGGTTAAGAGTGATGATGTTCTTTTAACTGCTGATACTATAGTATGTGTTGGGCGAAGAATTTTAGGAAAACCTTCCGACGAAGACCAGGCTAGAGAGTTTTTGAAAGTTTTATCGGGACGTCGCCATAAAGTGATTACATCAGTAGCTGTTAAGTATCAGGGAAAACTTTTGGAACGCTGTGTTATTAGTACAGTAAAAATGAAAAATATTTCAAATATAGAATTAGACGCATATGTGAGTTTGGGAGACTGGAAAGGTAAGGCTGGTGGTTATGGCTTGCAGGGATATGCAGCCGTATTTGTGACCTGGATCCAGGGATCTTTTTCGTCAATAATAGGGCTACCTTTGGCAGAAACCTCAGCTCTACTTAGCGTGGCAGGGATTAGAGTTTTAAAATAAATGACAGATAGCGTAATCATTCTGGATGACATTGATGGAAGAGAAGCTGCGGCTTTTGTTGTAGCAGGCCAGTTGGAAGATTTTTTTTTAACATCACTTGATTCTGTTGTGCTGTTTCCTGGTACTATTTGCCGAGGGGTTGTCGATCAATTTGTTAAAGGACAAGGTGGAGTGTTTGTAAAGCTTCCTGATGGTTTTCGAGGATTCTTACGCAATTCAAAAGGATTGAGCTTAGGAGAAAAAATATTAATTCAAGTAACGAGTTATCCAGACGAGGGGAAGGCAATACCAGTTACAGATAGAATTATATTCAAGGGTCGAGGTGTTATAATTACTCCTTATGCGAAGGGTATTAATGTTTCTCGGCAGATAAAGTCTGATGAAGAAAAATTACGAATACTAGATATCATTAATGAAAGTGTCCCTGAAGACTTAGTTAGTGGAATTATTGTAAGGTCCATGGCAATAAATTTAGATGATCATACGTTATCAGAAGAAACTAAGGCGCTTATACACTTATCTGAAAAAGTACTATCTGATAAAGGAACTGAAATTGAACTGTTAGTTCAGGGAGAAAATGCACATGCGCTTGCCTTACGTGAGTGGCCAGTATTCAAAAAGTGCCAAGTTTTTACTGGAGGGTTTGAAAAGAACGGAATATTGGACCAGTTAGCAGAGTTATTGGATCCCAGAGTGGCGATGGGTTTAGGGTCAATCTTCATTGAGCCAACCAGAGCGCTTGTCGCAGTTGATGTTAATACGGGAAATGACTTTTCTCCTGCTGCTGGATTAAAAGCAAATTTACAATTAGCAAAGATTCTTCCAAGGCAGTTAAGGTTGAGAGGCCTAGGGGGACAAATTACATTAGATTTAGCACCCATGGCTAAAAAAGATCGAAAACAATTTGAATTAGCAATGACAAAATCCTTTAAAACTGATCCTGTCGAGTCTACTTTAGTAGGATGGACGCCATTAGGACACTTTGAAATTCAAAGAAAGAGAGAGCGTGTTCCTTTAAGACTTAGTTTGAAACTATGAAGTGCCCAACTTGCTCAAAAGTTTGTACTGAAGATTTTAAACCTTTCTGTTCAAAAAGATGTTCAGATATTGATTTAAATAGATGGGCGAATGAAAGCTATGTTGTTCCAGGTGAGCCAATTGATGGTTTTGATGACGAACTCTTTGACCCCCATACGTTGGAATAAGGGTAATAACGAAATTTTGGGACGAATTTATAAATTCTCCTCTGGACAGCTTTGGTTGTGTGTCCTAAAACGCACCGGTTCCCTATGGGGAACTATAAAGGTGCCCGGGTAGCTCAGTGGTAGAGCAGTGGACTGAAAATCCTCGTGTCGGCAGTTCAATTCTGCCCCTGGGCACCATATAACTCTACTGCGCTTTGATGGCTTTACCGTCTTTCTTCACTCTATCAAATTCCACACGGAGACGTTTAATCTTATCAGCTGGTAACTGATCAATATTGGAGTAGTCTTTCTTCCAGTCCAATGCTCCGGGCCAATTTAACGAAGATTTCACTGTAGTACGCGGTTTGATTGCATAATTTAGAAGATCAACTGCCATTTTAGCGACTAAATCTTGTGACGCAATGTCGTGTGGTAGACCAGCTGCATTTCCCAGTGGAAGGTCGTTGAACAGTAAGCGTGGAACGCCAACATGTTCAACAATATCTAACGCTGACCCCATCAAGACTGAGGGAATCCCAGCTTTTTCAAGTTGGGAGGCGGCCAATGCGGTTGATTGATGACATATCGGACAATTTGGCACCAGAATCGCTGCCTCTACGCCATCTTCCTTACATAGTGAAACTAGTTTTGGACAATCTTGCTCTATTGTAACACGATGCGAACGATTAGTGGGTAGACCATAGAAATTGGGTGAGAGACTGCCGATATATTCAGTTTTATCAAGTCGGATCATTGCCGCCAGTGGGAAATAACTTGCTATGTCACTCGCGATCGTATGAGCCCGGTCAATAGCGATATGTGATATACGAATATCAGGAAAAGGTGAGATGGGTTTGGAATAAGTAGTAAAAAACTTTGCTTTCCCATTATAAGGAGCACCTGGGCCTTGATTGCCGTTGGCTGGATTAAATAAGGATGCGGTAGTGATTATACCAATTCGTACTTTTGATAAAGGCTTTCTCAACGGGATAAATGGTATTTCGTCAAGCTTAGCCCATCGATAAGGAGTACCATAACCTAATCCAATATAATATTCTTTGATGCGTTCCATGTAACGGAGTGGTTTAGACTCAGTTTTTGTCATTCTCAAAACCTTTGACTAAGCTAACTTTGTTTCAAACGTTAAGAATGCAATCAACAATACGCAAGAGTTCATTAAAAAATAATTATTTTTAAAATAAATTTTATATTTCTAACGTATTATATTTACCAACTGATCTTAATTAGGCCTGTGCCATACACATTTTGATTAATTACTGATATTATTTTTTGTATGAAACAGAGTGATAAAGAAAGAGCTCAAACTGAGCGTTTGGAAAATGACTATGAAGTGGCACAATCACCGGTTATTCAGAAAATAACTAACAAAGTTTGTGGCTGTGGGTATGTCGGCTCGAGCTGGACAACTCAATCTGAGGCAAAAAAAATTTTAAAATACCTTAAGTTAAATGAGAATAGTACCCTTTTGGAAATTGGGGCGGGAGCTGGTTGGCCTGGGCTTTATCTAGCTAAACAGAGTGGATGCCATGTTACACTTTTGGATATTCCAGTAACAGGGTTAGAAATTGCAAAAAAACGTGCCCAGAATGACCGAATGTCTGATAGAGTGATTGTACTTGCTGGAAATGCGGTGAGCCTACCTTTTTATATTCCTAGTTTTTCTGCTGTGAGTCATAGTGACGTTTTATGCTGTTTGATTAAAAAACAGGAAGTGCTTAAAGAATGTCGTCGTGTTATTCATTCAAGTGGGCTTATGGCTTTCACAGTTATAAGTATTCAACCCGATCTTTCTGACCAAGATAGAAAACAGGCTATTCAAGTTAGCCCTGATTTTGTTGAATCAGAAGTAGACTACCGTACTATGCTTGAGAATACAGGTTGGACGCTTATTAGTTATGAAGATATTACCGAAGAATTCAAAATATCGTGTCAACGCATGATGCTAGCTGAAGAGGAGCTAGAAGAAGATTTGAGAGATCTTAAAGGTAGTATGGAGTTTGAAGAGGGTAAAGTGGCTTGGGAGTTAAAGTTAAAAGCTTTTAATAAAGGGCTTTTACGACGTGAATTGTTTGTGGTTAAGCCCATAAAGTATCAGAACTGACAGCCTTTCCAAGGTATGAGTATGGTGAAAGTAAAATGCACTAAACAACTTTTTTTGTTTAAAGTTTGGTATTGGCTTGAACGTAAATTAATCTCCATTCTTTTTTAATCGTGAGTGTTCTATGTAAACCTAATACTTTTAGATTTCAGAAATGACTATACATCTTATGGATTAGGCCTTAGGAGCATGTGACTGCTACCCGATATCAGAAGATGTTTTGTTGGTGGCTAGGTAGACGACAGTATGGCTGGTCGTATAATCCGAACAATAACAGCCTTTGAACGGATAATTTGTATGATCCAAACTCTATCAGATGCTTTGGCTGAAAAAGGCTATACTACCTTAACTTCAGTTCAAGAAGCGGTGTCTGATATTAAGTTGCTTGAAAAGGACTTATTAGTATCTGCGCAAACAGGGTCTGGAAAAACTGTTGGTTTCGGTTTGGCAATGTCTGGTAATTTGTTAGGCGACAATAGTCAGTTTGAACCTGCTAAAGCACCTTTGGCTCTTGTAATCGTTCCAACTCGGGAGCTGGCACTTCAAGTAAAAAGGGAACTGGCTTGGCTTTTTGCGAAAGCGGGAGCAACTTTAGCTTCTTGTGTTGGTGGAATGGACATGAGGGATGAACGTCGCGCATTGGAGCGGGGCACTCATATTGTAGTCGCGACACCAGGTAGATTACGTGACCATATTCATCGTGGCTCCATTAATATGTCAGAGCTAAAAGTTGTTATTTTGGATGAAGCTGACGAAATGTTAGATTTAGGATTTAGAGAAGACCTTGAGTTTATTCTTGCAGAGTCTCCTAAAGAACGCCGTACCTTGATGTTTTCAGCGACTGTCCCAAAAGCAATTGCGAATTTAGCTAAAAGTTATCAGAAAGATGGATATCGCATTTCGATCAAAGGCGAAACAGAGCAGCATAGTGATATTGACTATAGAGCTCTTAGTGTCAGTGGCCGAGATACTGAAAATGCCATTATAAATGTTTTGCGTTATTATGAAGCGCCAAATGCATTAGTGTTCTGTAATACCCGAGCAATGGTTAACCGACTAACCACACGATTTTCAAATCGTGGGTTTTCGGTAGTAGCTTTATCTGGAGAGTTAACTCAAAGCGAGCGTACGAATGCTCTTCAAGCAATGCGCGACGGTAGAGCGAGAGTTTGTGTTGCGACTGATGTAGCCGCTCGGGGAATAGATTTACCTAATCTAGGACTGGTAATACACGCAGACTTGCCTACTAATTTTGAAATAATGTTACATAGATCAGGGCGTACTGGGCGAGCAGGTCGCAAGGGAACTAGTGTCTTAATCGTGCCTGGGAAAAGCTCACAAAAAGCCGAACGGTTACTCAAGATGGCGAAGATTGATGCGACGTGGGAGAAACCACCATCAGCGGACGCAGTGCGTGAAAAAGATCATGAAAGACTATTGTCAGACCCGAATTGGTCAATCCCGGTCAAAGAAAATGAACAACAATTTCTTGCTAAATTAAAGTCTGTCTATACTCCGGAGCAAATTTCTTTAGCCTACATAAGGTTGTATGAAAGTAGGCAGTCATCTCCCGAAGAGTTGGATGACACACCAAACGTAACTAGAGACAGTTCAAGGTCAAAATTTGGACCATCTATTTGGTTCTCGCTTGCTTTAGGAAGAGATAAAGGGGCAGATCCACGATCTTTGTTGCCCATGATATGTAACGGTGGTGGAATTACTAAAGAGGACATTGGCGCGATAAGGATTCAAAGTAATGAAACCTTTTTTGAGCTTAGGAAGAATTGTGTCGAACAGTTTGTTTTATTTGTCGGTCCAAGTAAAAAATTGGAAGATAGAGTACAATTGCGTCAGTTAGAAAAAGTTCCAGATTTTGATAAGTCCACGAACTCCTCTCGTCCACACTCAAAACCGAGAAGTTCTCCAAGGAAAACGGAACGGAAAGAGAACTACTCAAAGCCTAATATGAACAAAAGCAATAATAGGGGTCCCTCAGGTGCAGGTGCTTCAAAAAGACCAAACTCCATTGACAGAATTCCTCGAGAAGGTGCAGTGACGCCCTTGAAAGGAGAGCGTGACTCAAAGCCAAGGAGTTCGTCGGGAAAACCTGAACGAAGAGAAAGCTTTGCAAAACCTAAGCAATCTAACATCCATAAAAGTAATAGTAAGGATCTATCAAATTTAGAGAGACCAAAGAGATTTGAAAAAAATACTAAGAAGCCTAGTGAAGGTGCAAAAGTTTTTTCAAATAGAGATAAGAAACTTCCGGTTAAAAGCCAAAGCAACAAAGTGGATGGCAGTACATTTAAAGATGCTCGGCCGAAAGTTAACTTAAGGTCAGAATCGAGTGTTAAACCTAAAAGTGCGAGGCCCGTTAAATCTCGATCAAATGCTAATGACACATCAAAAAGATTTTCTCCAAAAGGAAAATCTGTTAAATTAAAAAATAAAAAGCCTAGCGAAAAAAATTAATAAATAACTTTTATAAAAAGGCATTATTTAATAATTAATCTGAGTTCACTATTTTGACGCCCTTTGTCTCGGTTATTAGTTTGTAGTTTTCGGGTTCTCTGTGTTGAGCAAAATCAAATATCCCATCTTTAATTTCTGTGCACCTGTCTAAATCACATTGATAAACGATCAACTCGTCTCCTAATGTTTTACATTCAGCAACGATTTCACCAGTTGGAGCAATAATACAGGTTCCACCAATTAAATCGCAATTCTCCTCATTACCGGCTTTTGCCACTCCGACGACCCAAGTACCATTTTGATAGGCACCTGCTTGCATAACCAAGTGATTATGGAAGTCATTTAAATGGTCATGTTCAGGGACAGGAGGATAATGAGCGGGAGTATTATACCCTAACATTACAAGCTCAGCTCCTTGAAGACCTAACATCCTAAAAGTTTCTGGCCAACGCCGATCATTACACAGACACATGCCCATTTGACCGCCAAAGGCCTCAAAAGTGGGAAAACCAAGATTTCCAGTTTCAAAATAGCGTTTCTCAAGGTGCTGAAACGCTCTATCGGGTTCATTTTCAAAGTGACCTGGAAGGTGAATCTTCCGATATTTACCAATAAGGGAGCCTTTGTCATCTACCAATATAGAAGTATTAAAGTGGCGATTTTTTCCATTTTCCTTTATTAATTCAGCAAACCCTAGGTAGAAACCCATACTTAACTCAGCAGCTTTCTTAAATAATGGTATTGTCTCTGGATTTGGCATTTCAGTTTCAAAAAACAAATCTAGTTCGACTTGATCTTCAATGTACCAGCGTGGGAAAAAGGTAGTGAGTGCTAATTCTGGAAAAACTATTAACTCAACACCTTGCTGTTTAGCTTCGTCCATTAACTTAATCATTCGATTAACGGCTGAAGAGCGAGACTCTAGTCGAGAAATAGGACCTAGTTGAGCCGCACCAATAATAATATTCCTTGTCATAGCTACTTTTCAACCTCCCTTTAGTTGCTGCAAAAGGAAAACCTCGCTGTCTTGGTTTACAGGTTCGGTTACTCCACTAGAAATAATTCTGCCATCGACTGAGACAGATACTCCACCATCAATGATTTCCTTAAGTGCTGGATAAGCTTTCGATACTCCTTTCAGAATATCTCCTATATTCCTTGCCTCTACTTCGATTACGTCATGTCCATCAGTGAACCTCCGTAATCCTGCCCAGAGATTTACTTGGACCATTTACTCTGCCTTCAAGGCCGCCAGAATACGGGGAGGAGACATTGGTAACTCTGTTAATCGGACACCCGCTGCTTGAGAAACAGCATTTGCGATGGCCGCAAGTGGAGGGCAAATTGATGTTTCACCAACACCTCTAACTCCGTAAGGATGTCCAGGGTTAGGAACTTCAACGATTACGGTATCAATCATCGGTAAATCAGAAGCTAAAGGTATTCTATAGTCTAAGAAACCAGCATTCTGAAGTCTACCGTCAGAACCATAAATATATTCTTCATTTAAAGCCCAACCAATCCCTTGTGCCGCCCCACCTTGAAACTGACCTTCGACATATGAGGGGTGAATTGCCTTTCCAGCATCTTGAATAACCGTATATCGTAAAATTTGTGTTTTACCAGTTTCTGGATCTACTTCTGCGTCTACAATATGGGTAGCAAAACTCACTCCTGCCCCTTCTGGTGTGGCCTCAAAGTGACCTACTATTGGTCCACCAGTCTTGCCCATTTTTTCTGTGATGCTCTTTAAAGAAAGCGGTTCAAAGTCTCCGGCATTTGGTCCGGATGGTACGGCGTGTCCATCTTCCCACTTAACTGCCTCTTCAGGAATATCCCATTTTTCGGCTGCACGTTTACAAAGTTTTCGAATAGCATCTCTAGCTGCTTTAATAGTAGCTAATCCAGTTGCATAAGTAACACGAGACCCGTGGCTAACCTCATTGTATCCAAGTGTTGCTGTATCGGCTACAGTACATCGAATATGATCATATGGTATTCCGAGTTCTTCAGCTGCCATTAAAGCTATCGACGCTCTACTGCCCCCAATATCTGGGGTGCCAACTGAAATTTGAACTGTCCCATCTTCTGACAGTGCTAACGACACTGCTGTTTCACCACCAAAATTGAACCAGAAACCACAAGAAATTCCTCTACCTTGTCCAGCCTTAAGGGGTGCCTTGTAGTGAGAGTGTGATTTTGCAGCTTCAAGACATTCTACTAAACCAATTTCCTCAAACGTTGGACCATAACTTGCTTTGGTTCCTTTGCGAGAAGCATTTTTAAGACGAACTTCGATTGGATCCAACTCTAATTTTTTGCATAGTGCATCAATTACAGATTCAACTGCGAACGCCGCCATGGGAGACCCTGGAGCTCTATAAGCGGCCTGCTTTGGCCTATTCGACATTACGCTATAACCAATCTGATGAACATTCTTTAGGGCATATGGCGCAAATGCACACATCGCTGTCAT
>CAJIZW010000097.1 GCA_905181985.1 uncultured Paracoccaceae bacterium
GACTGTACGACAAATCAATTATTCACAGTAAAAGAGTTGGCCAAACAGGCAAAAACTGCACAAGTACGATATGTTGAAGCGCCCCTTACAGGTGGGCAACAGCAGTCCAGGGATGCGATGTTAGGAGCGATAGTTGGGTGCGATGTGGATGACTTTGCCATGGTCAGCTCTATTCTTAAGCCTTGCTGTGCGCAAATTGAACGGCTCGGTGAATTAGGGATGGGAGCAACTACAAAACTCATCTCCAACTTTTTAGCACTTGGTACTGCCACTTTGGTTGTTGAGGCCATGAAGGCAGCTAATAACCTTGGGGTTGATTGGGAGAAATTCTATAAACTTGCATCTCAAGGATCGGGACATTCAATGAGCCTTGACCGGATAGCCCCCAAAGCAATTGCAGGCACCCATGATGGTTATGTTTTCACAATCGCTAACACAGTTAAAGATATGGAATATATCTCAGCCCTCCTGAAAGATCAGCCTGATGCTTCCGCCATCACAGACGTATTTTTAAGAATTTATAAAAATGCGACGAATGATGGTATGCAAGATGCGCTTTTAAGCTCTCGGCTTAAAACTAAATAACTGTTTAAGTGAAATGAGCATCTTTGTGCTTTTTAGGAGTGATACTTACCTTGTGATGAGGGCACGTGCATTTCGTACGTTGGACAAAAGTCGATTTGAGCTACGTGTTGCCAGTCCTTGGCGCAATCGGAATGCATCTGAACCCTCGACTTCCTCTGAAAGATCACGGAGCGCCTGGAGGCTAGGCCATCTTGGTAATGGTAACGCTGGATCATGGTTGTACTGATCTCCAGAGGTGTAATCCAAAGGTACCAGTTGTCGCGATACTAGCATGAGCGTCCTATCTCGTTTCAAGTAAGCTTCAGGGCTATCGAGACACTTCTCTTGGAACACGACCATCTCTTTGTGTAAGCCTTCAACTTCAGTACATAAATTTTTTAGAGAAACGCAACACCCTGATGGTAGTTGGATTTCAGTTAAATTAGAAAGTAAATCTGCAACTTGTGATGCAATGTTCAATGGAAGATATGGATTCGAAACGAGGTGGGCCAATGCATGTGCATAAATTTGCGTATCACGCAAAAGCAACGCTGGGTTAATACGTTCAATTTTATCATGCGGGGTGTGCCACCACCAACCTAAGGCGTTTCGCACTCCAACAGTTTCCGTTGGTTGACAGCTGAGAATTCCAAACAGAGAGGGAATCCCAATTCCCCAAAAAGACTGATCTGAATTTCGTGCCATGCGAGTGCCATCATGATCTTGTCCTGAATACTGTTTAATAGCGTCTTGGGCGAGCTCGGATAATTCGGTTGCGGCTGGTGCGGTACTCAGAAGGGAGTTCCCCTCACCACCTGTTGAATCCACGTCTACGTGCACCGCGCAGTCCCGCTCCAGCTCATGCCAATATTGATCAGCAAACCACGTTGACCCTGAATACCTTCCCTGCGAATGCCCAGACCAAAAACACAATCGCAAATGACGCCTCATTGCATTTTTATTTTTTGCCATACAGCGGGTGACTTCCATCATTGTTGCATTGGCGCTGCCATTGTCCATTACACCCTCATACCAAGTATCATGATGTCCAGAAAAGAGTATATAAGGTGCATCTTCAGGTGCATTTCCTGCTTCGAGATCAGCAATCAAAATTGGAGTCTTTCGCCACCCTGTGTCGACTTTGGCGTGGATGGTAGCTGTCATGTCAGGCGTTACCGCTAGTTGTTTTCGGATCGCCTTTCCATCCTCTTCTGATACGGTCACTGCGGAGGAGGTTGGAAGATTTTGTACTGTTTCAAAATCGGGATTTCCCCAGATTGGGGAAAGGCACATTTCATGGAGGTACTCATGTGGGCTAATGTGAATTTGACCTGCAGCACCTGCTTGGCGGCAACGTTTTGCCATTTCGGGTGTTGCCATGCCGTCAATTAGAACAATCTGATCGCGCACATCCACAGTATTGAAGGTTGTGTGAGATCCTTGGCCAAGGTCAATGATTTTGCGGGTCAGGCCTGCTTCAGGCGTGGGTAAAGCCATTGAATGAGTGATTGCCTTAAAGCGTTTGTTGTGAAAATCTAAGTGTGCTGCTTCTGGCAAGCTTATGAAGGCATCATGGAAGAGTAGGGTCGTTTTAAGGCCGTAGCTGTCGAGAACATTGCGAATATAGCTCAAGCTCTGCGCTTCATCTGTACTACCTGCCAGTTTTTTCCAACGAGAAAATTCTTGCAGATGTGTCATCATCTGGTCAGTTGAAATGTCTGAGATTAAATTATTCAAAAATTCTGTGTTGAGGTTCATTGTAAGGCTCCATTTAAAGTTGCAAATTAAAAAATAGAAAATTAGCTAACAAAGGTTCATTCAATAAAAAGTAAATATCGTTTATATAGTACTATCGTTGATAATGAATTGAATTTCTCTCTTTTTTGACCAAAATAATGTTCCATGTTCGTTTTATCTTCCACAAGGTCATTAACCTTTCCATAGCTAACAAATACTTTGAGTTTTTTGGTTAGACATTGCTACAGTATCAGAATTAACAATCCTTTCATGTATTTTATTTCTTAACACTCACCTCGCCAAAGGTTATCATTTTCTTGCCAAACTGAATACTCCTCTTCAACCTTGAAGGTTGACTTGATATCTAAAAGTTTAAGTGGAACATCATTGGTTGGCTCAAACTTAATCACCTCTCGTGAGTTAGGAATATCGCTGCTGAAACTATCAAAAAATGCTCTGCGAATGATTTCCTCTAAACCCCCAGTGTATCCATATCCTGGATACGTAATAAATGAGTCGTGAACTGATAAGGTAGGCTCATTCAATTCATAAAACTGAAGCATAATATTCTCTGCAATCTTACTATTTTCAAACTGTAATTTCATCCCAATACCTGTAAAGAACAAATGCCTTATAGGTTTATGTGCCTCAAGTATTCGGTCCCTTAACTCAGCCCATGACATTTCTAATTGATCTAAAATGATATCCTTTGGGCATCTTTCTAGTGGATTACTTGCCTGTATCATTGCATTAAAAGCTTTCTTAACAATATCTCTATGCTTGCCATCGAGCACGCGATCATAGGCATCCTCAGAACCTAACTCTTTATTATATGCAAAATAAATTATATGTGGGTTTAGTTGGCTATAGTCATATTCACAGGTTTTTTTTCCATCTAGCGTTATGTGTTTGCGATACTCGAAAGGAATATTTTGCCACCATCCGCCATAAAAATGACCTCCTTGTTTAAAAGACCCATTTGAGAAGATACGTACCAGTGTTCTTTCAGATAGATCCAAGGACTCCTTTGTTTTATGATTAGAAATACGGTTTTCTAAAATAGGTATTTCAGAATCTTTAATCTTTAGGTCAGCCCAGTGTCTTATAAGACGTTGATTTATCATCCTCAGGTTATCACGATAATCTTCCGTCTTGGGGGTATCTTTGTAATCAATGGCTTCCTTATGCCCATTTATAGTATTCCCAAGAATAATAGTTTCTTTACTTAAATCTGGCGTTAGGATGATCGCTGGATGCCCTCTTAAAGATTTGAATCGATCTATCAATTCATCGGTTGCTATAAAACGGGTAACATCTTCCTTCACCTCTTTTTGGCCTAAGGAACCACTCTTAGTAATCTCAATAAGACCTGACTTGATAAGGCCATTAAAAGCAGCCTCCATTTGTTGGTAGTTTAAATTAGGGTCTCTGTATCTAGAGTTCTCAGAGTAGTAACCACTCTTACAGTTAATTAAACACTCTCTTACTGGTATTGATTTAAACGCTTTCCAGAGATCTTTAAGAAGATGTGTAACTGCATGTTTGAACGCTATATTTTCATTGGTCGGCATACTTCGTGAACGACCTTCTTTTGTTTTAATATCAACAGTTATTTTATTTATAAGTTCATTAAACATATGGAGAGACCAATAAGTATCCTAACACCGCGTTAAGAGTTGGATATACTATAACATAGTTATTAAATAGATTTAGAAGGTATTGTCATTCCAATTTTTCTTTCACATTTTTTCCATCTCAAGCAAAAAAGTGTGTATTTTTTATAACTTTTGATAGGCTCATTTAGATTACCTTAGCTCAGGCTAAGGCAAACATTATGCCATTACAGAACTCAATAGGAACCTTTCAACTGCTCATATCTAACTGAGCAATGGCGATGCCACTCTCACCTGCAACTGCATATAGTAAATAAATTATCTCATTTTCGACATACACTGCTGGATCACGGAGCTGATTAACATGGCCATAGGCTGTACTCCGGACTGAGGATGTCAGAGGTGCATCAGCACCTTCCCAGCTAAATTCTGGGCGCAAGATTTCTACTGGACTGCTTTCTTTCCAATCCATCCAGTTATTGGAAAGATCTATACTACTATGTAATATAGCTTCAGGGTTATGGCCTACCTCGGTCCAAAAAACTTGCAGCGCGTTGTTGCGGATGAATAATGCAGAATGCCGCATATTCGGGTTGAACAGCATTGGCCCTCGCTCAAACCCACGAAGACCATCACGCGAACGGTAAAGCTGGCCCGGCATTGCCAACGCGAAGCTCCATGCATCATGCTGGAATACCCGAAAATAGGACCTGCCGAGAATTTCTGGTAGCACAGTGAAATCGATCCCATCAGTGGAAGTCGCAACGCGCGTTGTTTGTTTAGCATAACTTTCAAGACCATGGAAATACATCACGATGCGCTTTGATTTGTGATCGACATGCACATCAGGTGAAGCAATATGAGGGGTGCTCGCATCAATATGAAAACTATGTGACCGACCCGTTGATGGGGAATAGGCTGATTCAAGATCTGTCGTGGCTTCGCATGGTGTAGCTGGAGGATCTGTTGGGAACAAAGAATTACAGAGATGGAGGCTACCTGGTTCATAGATGAGCCATGGCCCTGTTAGCTCATTCGCATAAGCAAGCCGTATGTAACTGCCCTTATGGTCAGCAAAATATAAGTAGTAACGGCCCAATGGCGCCACCACCCAGTCAGGTACTCGGATTAACGACGGCCCCTGAATATTTACACCAATCGACGGATGCGTTTTGGGTGTGATTATAGGATGATCAAGTAATCGTGTTGCTAAGGGCATAAATGATTATCCGTAGATTTTATAAAAGATATTTATCTAAATAATTATTACAATATATGACCCATAATTCAAACATAATTTTATTATTAGTATGGTGATGTAGTTTCGAACATATTAATAATATTTATTTCAAAACCACCAATACCGACTTGGAGATACTTTTAGAAATGGTTGTGGTAAAGATTAAGAACCAAGGTTCGTTTGCTGAAACAAACTAAACTGGTTGTCAAACTAGTCACAGTATGTGTACTGGTGCAGTGCTAAAATAATTCTACCTGAACTTTGATATCCTTTGAAGATCATTAAATCTGGAACCTTTTTCTTTTATCTATTCTTTGGAACTCATCTCATGACCATCACACATCTTATTACTCATTCTGGTGGCTTCCATGCAGATGAATTGTTGTCCTCTGCGGTGCTGACGCGACTGTTTCCTGAAGCTCAGTTGAAACGTAGCCGTGATCAATTATGGGTCACTCCGGCGCCTGATAAAATTATTTACGATGTGGGTGGTCTTTATGATGCTGAGGCACAGATTTTTGATCACCATCAGCGTCCTGGCCCCCTTCGTAATGATGGTCAACCTTTTAGCTCTTTTGGTTTGATCTGGGCCCACTACGGACGAGATTATTTGGTGAAAATGAATTTTCCTGCTGAGGAAATCGAGATTGTCCACGCCAAGTTTGATGTAGAATTTGTACTACCTATTGATTTACTCGACAATGGAGCCATTCAACTATCTGTCGCGGGACCACTGGCAAACCTGACTTTGCCAACTCTTTTAGAAAGCTTGAGACCAGTATTTGATGACATGTCCCCAACTGCTGATGAAGATGCATTTTTTGTTGCATTACCCATTGTGGTCCGCTTTATTGAAGCGATACTTTGTAAATTTGTGGCTGAAGTTCGTGCCCTTGGCATTGTAAAGGAGGCAATTGATAAAGCTGGAAAATCACAAATACTCGAGCTTCCGGCAGGCATGCCCTATCGTTCTGTTCTTGATGACGCGAAGGCTGATCACATCCTGTTTGTCATTCATCCACGTGGTAATGATTGGACACTCAACGGTATTAAATTGTCAAACCATACTTTTGATCAACGCGCTGATTTACCGTCCGCCTGGGCTGGTCTGACAGATAGTAAACTCGAAGATGTAACCGGTGTCAAAGGTGCCAAATTTTGCCACAATGCTCGTTTTATAGCTGTTGCAAGCACCCGTGAGGCGATCCTAGAGATGGCAAATATCGCAGTTCAAGACGTTTAACAATCAAGGTTAGCTTAATTCATTAGTGCGTCATAACACAGCTTGTGAGGCCTCATCATTTTGCAAGCTATGCTTATAGTGATTTATTTACGTATCAGAGGTAGATCAAAATAAGTTTTTGTATAAAAATTTAAAAAATCTCTTATTAGGTTTTGCAATATACTACGGGAACGAATGCAAACTTGACAAGATCCAAGGCTACTGGCACTGAACCTCTTTATCGTTGACTGTAGTTCGGTGTTTTTTAAGGGTTATTTGGTACATGGAAAACCTTCGTGGTATTACTTTCATGCTTCTTGCGATGGGAGGTTTCGCAATTGAAGATGGACTTATTAAAAGTCTAACCAAAGATATACCTGTATCTCAAATCCTCATTTTACTTGGTACTGGTGGAACCATTATGTTTGGAGGTCTCGCTATTTTGAAGGGCGAGAGCCTTTACTCACCACAAATGCGTAGCAAGGCGTTTGTAGTTCGTTTTTTATCTGATATTTTATCACCCTTATTCTTCCTTCCAGCCCTTGCACTAATTCCACTTTCTACAGCATCATCCATATTACAGACTATCCCAATTTTAGTTACAATGGGTGCGGCATTGATTCTGGGCCAAAGAGTAGGATGGAGGCGCTGGAGCGCAATTACAATTGGTTTTTGTGGCGTGCTACTTATTGTTAGACCAGGTATGGCAGGTTTTGACCCTGCATCAATATTGGCTATTTTGGGAGCTATATTTCTTGCCTCTAGAGATCTTGCTACGCGTGTCATGCCTGCCGGGTTATCAACAATTACTTTAACTACTTATGCTTTTGGGGCAAGTATCATTGCAGGATTTTTGTTGATACCATTCTTTGACTCTTTGCTCTGGCCAACACCAGTACAATGGGTTTGGCTTTTGATACTTACAGTATTGTGTGGTCTGTCTTATGCCGCAATTGTAATTGCCACGCGCGCAGGTGATGTGGCGGTGATTGCACCATTTCGCTATTCACGTTTAGTTTTTTCATTGATGATAGCAGTTATATTCCTGGGAGAACGTCCGGATTGGCAGACATTGTGTGGTGCGACAATTATTATTTTTGCAGGACTTTACACCTTTTGGCGCGAACGGATTAAATTTCGTCAATCATAAATAGGATGGTGTATCTTAACATTTGATCGAATTTTTGGATTAAGTTTTATGAACTTCTAAAGTTGTCTTTCCAGTTATGCAGTTGCATGACAACTACACCACTTAGGTCGCCTCAAAGGTTTTGTGAAGTTAGTGTGATCAGTGATGGAACCCTTTGGGTTCTTAAGGGTGATTGATCGGATCAATTAGTAACAATCAGATGTAAATTAAATAAAGATAGGCCAGTCTAGGTTAAACCTTTAGTTGCAAGTTGTTTGAATAATATTGATACGTTACTCACTTTAGGTAAATTTTGTGCATTTTCTAGGAAAGAATTTGCCCATTCATCACCAAGTATAGGTATAGTAAAGGTACGAAATTTATCCCAAATGAGTGTGTCGGAGATTTTATTTTCTGGATCGCCTTGTGCCTCTGTCTTTTCTGAAGATAAAACCTTTCCACTTTTTAGAACCAAATGTACGCGTGCAAACCTCTTTACTGGAAAAGCAGAGTTAAATTCATCAGTTTCGGAAATTTCAACTAGTTTGCTCAAATTTAGAACGTCCTTATTAGTAAGGCCATTATTAGTAATGTGAGCTACGCTAATCGTTCCATATATTAACGCTACAGCTACAGAGAATGGTAACGAATATTGAGCTTGTTCTGTATTTGTAGGAATAACATTTAACCGCTTTGCCTCGTGAAAGCTTTCAACCTTAATTTTAACAATTTGGTCTGTAGTTATACCATGTTCCTGAACTAAAGCGATTACCCCCTCAGCTGCGGGTTGGGCCCAGCGGCACACTGGGTAGAGCTTAATATACTGTTGTTCGATATACCAATTTTGACCTAAATCACTCCAAAATCTATTTAATGCAGGGTCTTCCATAGTGATTGCAGGTGCGCCTGTGAAACCATCTTGAGCAAGATATCCGGCTGAAACACCTGCCATTGCGCCCCAACCTGAACCGTCCTTTACCATTGTCGGGGCATCAATACATCGCATCATCTGACTCCTAGGTCCATGATACTCTGCAATACCGATAGCTTCGCGAGTTTGTGTTTTTGTTAGACCCAACTGGCGGGAGGTCAAAGCTGCTGTGGCAAGTGCAATCCAAGCGCCAGAAGTATGATAATCACAGGTACTTGAATGTAACGAAATACCAGCTCGAGTTCCAATTTCATAACCTATAACAATCGAAGTAAGCAATTCGCGTGCATCATTTATTCCCTCGGCCTCCATTACAGCGATCAAACCAGGTAAAACACCACATCCCACGTGGCCCTTAGTGAGCTTATGACCATCGTGCGCATCAAGCGCGTCTATAGTCATTCCGTTTGCCAATGCCGCTCCTGCTGCGCTTACTTTACGTCCATCTTGCCAAAGAGTTGAATCATCACCACCAAACTGACGAGCGGCATGTGCATGAATAATTTGTGAAAGTTTGGTTTGAGATCCTCCAACAGCAACTCCAAGCGTATCAACAAAGCATCGAATAGCTTCATGGATAACTGTGGAAGGCAGACTGTCGAAAGTAGTGTCATGAATAAAATCGAGAGAAGTCATAATGCTAAAAAAGGCGCAGCGTCTATGTTAATTAAGTCACTCATTTTGTGATTTGATCATAAGTAAGGGCAGTTAAGACATTGGAGTCTTTAATTTGAGATTTAAAAGCCATTATTTTATTCCCGTCTTGGTTACCGTATTATATGAGCGTATTGTGAATCTGATAAGTTGAAAAGCAGTTTTTTTGGGGTTTAAGCCTTATAAACACAAACACCACGTCGCCAAGTTTGTTCAACTTTAATCTGTTCTAGGATGTCACTATTTTCATGTGGGTTGGCATCAAGAACAATCAAATCAGCAATTTTATTTAGCTCAATAGAGCCACGATCTTTTTCCTTGAACACTTGCCAAGCGGCATCAATCGTATGAGCACGTAATGCAGAAGTTACAGATATCCGTTGATCAGGGCCTAATATGCGCCCTAATGAAGTTTTGCGATGAACGGCACAATGCATCAGATGCATTGGTCGAGTTGGGGTAACTGACGCATCATTGTGAAGTGTGTAGCGAACATTGGCTTCTTCAGCCCAAGCTGCAGGAGAAATGTTTTGTGCACGATCTGGGCCAAGGAAATCAGAATAATGCTTGTCGCCCCAATAGTATATATGTGCTGAAAAAAAGCTAATTGTTATTCCTAGACCTGCAGCTCGATCAAGTTGCTCTCGGCGCATTACTTGGCCATGAATTAACGTGTGACGGTGATCGGCTCGTGAGTTGGTAGCAAGTGCATTTTCCACTGCATCAAAGAACATATCAGCGGCAGCATCACCATTGCAGTGTGTATGGATTTGATGCCCCATATCATGTAGCTTCTTTACTTCATTAAACAATACCTCACGTTCGATGTATGGCAATCCAAAATCTGGTTTAACTCCTTCAGCCCCAGTATGATAAGGTTCAGTTAAATATGCTGTTCGCATCAAAAAGGAACCATCTGTCAAAAGTTTGCGTGGACCCAAGCTGATATATGTTTCATCAGGCCAATTCATTCCTAAGCCAATGTTTGAGAAGTCTGGCTCGATTTCTGAAACTGGTAGTAAAATTATATCAATTCCAGGATCACCCTTGGTAACGACGTCTGCAAACATCTCAAGCAATGGTAATGCAGTCCAAGCATTTTGAGCAAGTGTCACGCCATATGATAAATATTCTTTGCATGCAGCATTAAAGCCAAGAATGAAACGTTCTTGATTAATTAAGAAATGAGTGTCTGCCATTTCTCCCATAGCGGAGACTCCGTTCATTTGTCCGTTAAGCCTCCCGTTATCATCACGAAAATATATGCCACCCAGAGGGTCAGGCGTGTTTTCATCAATCTTTTGGATAGACAGAGCCATTGAATTCGCAACACCACTGTGTCCTGAAGAGTGTATTACCCATATAGGGTGAATGTCTGAAACTACATCAAGTTCGTCGCGGGTGGGCAGACGTCCTTCTTGGATGGATGTATCATCATATGAAGCCCCCATAACCCATTCTCCTGATGGAGTTTCATCGGCTTTAAGCTTTAGTTGTTTAAACACATCGTCTAAATTAGTGCAGACCCCGTTTGGTGGAGATGCCAAATTGGCACGCAACTCTGACACAAACCCAGAATCTGGAAAGTGCCCGTGCGGATCAATAAAAGCTGGGATCATCGTTTTTCCATTTAAATCGATCTCCTCCCGTGTTGTGGGCATTGCAGCACGTACATCATCAATGGTTCCTACGGCATAAATCAAGGCACCAACCACCCCAACAGCTTCGACAACAGAGTTAGCTTCATCCATTGTGAGAATTGTACCATTTGTAAATATTTTAGCGTCAGATGTCACTCAATTATTTCTTTCATTTTTTAAGTTTCTTCGTAGCGGCTATGATATCAATAATCACGATCATTTGAATGATTTCTGGGCGGTGGACGCTCGTTCAAAATCTAGATGAAATTCATCTAGCTGCGGTGGGACGATGCCGGCTGTTTGCAGTTGTACATGGGCCTGTCCACGATGATGGATCTGATGTTGAAATAGATGTAGCAGAATCGCTGTGACGGTTTCTTGCATTGAGTCATCATTGCGGATGAACGAACGCTGCTCATCAAAGGTTTGCGGTGTCGCAACTTGACAAAAGTGGATCAGTTTCGCATCAGCTTTGGCTTGTTCTTTCGCAAGAATTTTTGGGTCTTCAACGACCACACGATCAAACACTGCGACACCAATGCCGCCCAGAAATAGCGCATCGATATAATACAGGTCTACTTCATACGTATGGTTAAGAGTCGCACAGAGCGATGGAAAGAAACCAGGTTGGTTGGACTTGAATTTATCTATGGTTAAGTCTGTTATGGCCTCAAAAAGAGTCTCATTAGCCCATGCGTTATTTTGTGCCATTAACAGGTATGAATGGGTCATGTTTGCAACCAACTTTCAATTAATCTTATATCAGATTTTTTAATTTGAGTTTCAAAAACTATTACAACATCCTCGTTTTGATTGCCTTACTGTATAAGCGTATTGGAGATCTGAAAAGTTGAAAAGCAGTTTTTTTAATAAGTCGACTACAAAAGTAGGTCAACATCATGCCAGTTTAAAAACTACTGGAGTAGGGTGGTCATACGGAGATGGCTATTCTTTAGTAGTTTGTCATAAGTAGATATTAGGAATTTTAGGTTGATTTTCCTCTCCAATGGGTCAATGTTAATATTCTGAAATGTCTGTGGAGAATGGAAACTAATGACTATACATACGTTGGAAAAAGAAGTTCACGACCTGTGTGAGGACTATAATGAAAATGGTGTGGTTGTTATTAAGAATGTTTTAAACAACTATTGGTTAGAAGTTTTGCAAGAAGCTATCGAAATACAGGTCCAAGAGAAAAAGCGATATTTCGATAATCGTAATATGCGGATGCAGTTAGGCGGTTTTAGAGATTTCTGTCTCCATTCAGGGATTGGCAAGATAGTTGCAGAGCTGGTAAACTCAAGCCGCACCTCGCTGGTGTTTGATCAAATGTTTGTAAAAGAAGTTGGCACCAAAACTCGAACAGGGTGGCATACTGACCAACCTTATTGGCCAATAGTTGGTCCCATTATGACTACGTGGATTGCACTTGATCATGTTGATGATGAAAATGGCGCTCTTGAATTTATTCCAGGTTCACATAATTGGGGAAAAAAGTACCACCCCTTTTTAACTGATCAACTTGGCGCTTTTGTTAAGTATATAAAACCAGATGACCCCCAATATGATGAAATGCCAGATTTTGAAAAAAATCGAGATAAATATGAAATTAAATCCTGGTCCTTGGACCCAGGCGATATGTTAGCTTTCGATGGTTTCATTGCGCACTCCGCTAAGGGAAATCAAACTGCGACTCGTCGACGTCGTGGCTA
>CAJIZW010000098.1 GCA_905181985.1 uncultured Paracoccaceae bacterium
AATTTTGATATCGAAATAGTTCCAGGTTTTACCGCTGGGCAAAAATACATACCATGTAAGTCAGTTGGTTGCTACATTCCCGGAGGGCGCTATAGCCACGTTGCGTCGGCTATTATGACAGTTACTACAGCAAAAGTCGCAGGTTGCACCCATATTAGTGCCTGTTCTCCACCACGAGTGGAGGTTGGCATAAATCCTGCAATTATTTACACAGCTGATCTGTGTGGAGCAGATACTATTATGGCGATGGGGGGTGTCCAAGCGATAGCGTCAATGACCTACGGACTATTTGGCTTACCAAACGCTGATATTTTGGTTGGACCAGGAAACCAATTTGTTGCAGAAGCAAAACGCCTCTTATTTGGTAAAGTCGGATTAGACATGATTGCTGGGCCAACTGATAGTCTAATTATAGCAGATAAAACTGCCGATCCGCTAATAGTTGCAACAGATCTAGTGGGTCAGGCCGAACATGGTTATAACTCTCCAGTTTGGTTAGTTACCGATAGTAGAGAAGTTGCAGATAAAGTTATAGAACTTGTCCCATTAATAATTAATGACCTTCCAAAGCTAAATAGAGATAATGCCGAAGCAGCTTGGAGGGACTTTGGAGAAGTTATCCTATGTGTAGATAGAGAAACCATGGCAGCGACATCTGACGAATATGCTCCCGAGCACCTAACTGTCCAAGCAGAAGATTTAACTTGGTGGCTAGAAAGGTTATCTTGCTATGGTTCATTATTCTTAGGAGAAGAGACAACAGTTGCCTATGGGGATAAAGCTTCCGGGACAAACCATGTGCTTCCAACTGCACAGTCAGCCAGGTACACAGGTGGGCTATCAGTTCATAAGTATATGAAAGCAGTAACATGGCAAAAATCCACTAAAGAAGGTTCAAAAAAAATTGCTCAAGCTACGGCTAGAATAAGTCGTACTGAAGGAATGGAAGGGCATGCGAGGACAGCGGACATCAGATTAAAAAAATACTTCCCCAATGAACACTTTGACTTAACTGGAGAGTGAGTAACTTATGAACACTGAAGAGCTATTTAATCTTAGAGGCAAGGTTGCTTGTGTTACTGGAGCAAGTAGCGGTATTGGAAAGCATACTGCAACACTACTAGCCAATAATGGAGTAAAAGTTGTTGGCGTTGCAAGGAACCAAGACCTTCTAAATGACTGGGCTAAAGAAACCGAAGGACACAGTAGTTTTGTTTCCGTTGATTTATCAAAAAGATCTCTAATTAAGGATACGGTCAAAAAAGTGACTGAAATATACGGACCGCCAGATATATTAATAAATGCTGCAGGAATTAACACACGTGAACACGCTGACGATGTAACTTTTGATAATTGGGACAAAACTATTGAAATTAACTTGTCAGTCCCGTTTTTCCTTTCTCAAGCTTTTGTTCCAGAAATGCAGAAAAAAAACTGGGGCCGAATTATAAATATTGCGTCCCTGCAGTCACGTAGAGCATTTCCCTCAGGAATCTCCTACGGTGCCTCTAAAGGTGGGGTTGAACAACTGACTAGAGCAATGGCTGAAGCCTGGTCTTCGCATGGGATAATGGTAAATTCCTTGGCTCCCGGTTTTTTTCCAACAGAATTAACAAAGACAGTGTTTAGTAATCCAGTACTTTTTGACAAACATGCAAAACAAACTTGTGTAGGTAAAAATGGATGTCTAACTGATCTTGATGGACCCATTATTTTTTTGAGCTCTGACGCATCAAAATATGTTACTGGTCAAATACTTTTTGTCGATGGAGGGTTTACCGCAAAATGAAGGCTTTAGTTTACACTCAAGAGAAAACATTAGTTTTTCAAGATTATTCAGACCCAAAACTCGCTCAAGGTGATGTTTTGATTAAAGTAGACTCTGTTGGTATTTGTGGGTCCGATATGCACGCGTTCCTTGGACATGATAGCCGACGGTTCCCGCCTTTAATTTTGGGACATGAAGCAGCAGGCGTGATTGTAGAAGGAATTAATAAAGGCACTAGAGTAACGGTAAACCCCCTTGTCACTTGTGATGTCTGTGATGCGTGTCTTAGGGGAAGAAATAACATATGCAGTAATCGACAACTCATTTCCATGGCACCCAGAGAAGGTGCTTTTGCAGAATATCTAGCAATTCCATATAAAAATATTATTGCTATTCCTGATAACGTCAATATTAGTCATGCAGCCTTAACAGAGCCTGTGGCATGTGGCTGGCATGCGGTCAAACTTGGAATAACTTCTTTAGATATACCAATTAAGAAAGCAAAATGTTTGATTATAGGAGGTGGAGCCATCGGGATGGGCGTTGCTTTATCTTTAAACTCAAAGGGTGCAACCAATATAACCGTTGTAGATAATAACCCAGTTAGAAGAGGTAACTTAGCTAAAACCTCTGAGGTTGATTTAATTATTGCTGATCAAGTCAATCAAAGCGTCGCGTATGATTTGGTTTTTGATGCTGTGGGGTACTCTTCCACCCGATCTGTTGCGAGCCAAGCCTGTAAACCTGGTGGTGTGATAGTTCATATTGGCCTGGGAGATAGTATAGAAGGCCTTGATGTTAGGCGAATGACTTTACAAGAAATAACATTCATTGGTACATATACCTACACGCCACAAGACTTTCAGGAGACTGCTTTGGCTATCTTTAATTCCGAAATGGGTTCCTTTAACTGGGTAGAGGAGCGATCTCTGAAAGACGGTCATAAGGCCTTTACAGATATTCTTTCTGGTCAGGTTGCGGCTTCCAAAATAGTATTGAAACCTTAAAATTAATAAAGAGATTAACAATCTGATGAATTAAGTATCATTTCTGCTGCTTTTTCAGCTATCATCATTGTTGGAGCATTTGTATTAGCTGAGGTGATTTCCGGCATTACTGAGGCGTCAACTACCCTCAATCCGGAAACTCCACGAACCTTGAGGTATGGGTCAACTACTGAGCTTTCATCAACACCCATTCTACATGTTCCAGTATAATGGTAAACTGTTCCACCGTGTAAACGTGCAGCCTTTAGGATTTCCTCGTCGGTATGAACTTCTTTTCCAGGAATCATTTCTTCATCCCAAAGATTTGAAAAAGCGGGTTGCTTATAAATATTCCTAAGCATTTTAACCCCCTCTACCAGGGTTTTTTGATCTATCTCTTCAGATAAATATGACGGTGATACTTTAGGGTCATCACTGGAGTTTGGACTAGCTATTTCTACGTGCCCACGAGATTGAGGGTGGCATTGCCAAGCCGCAGCAGTAAAGCCCGAATATTTATGAAGGGGCTTACCCGGACGATCAACTGATAGCGGCATTACGTTAAATTGAATGTCCGGCTGTCCATTTACTGAATACTTTGTTTTAGCCCCTCCTCCGACATTTCCAGCACCCACCGTTAATGGCCCTCGCCCTTTAAAAATCCAATCTAACCCCATACTAACAAGCTTAACTGGATTTCTTACATCGTTATTAAAAGAAATATTTTTTTTCAACTTTACTATGGTTCTCATCTGGTAATGGTCTTGAAGGTTTCGACCAACATTTGGACTGTCTACTATTACTGGAATATCAAATTTTTTCAAAAGGGATCCGGGTCCTATACCAGAAAGTTGAAGGATTTGAGGCGAAATGATCGAACCTGCGCTTAGTATAACCTCTCCAGTAACATTAACAGAGTGGTTAGAGTTGTTATATTTATAACTAACACCATTAACTTTATTATTTTTGATTAAAACTCTATTAACTTGTGCTTCAGTTAAAACAGTTAAATTTTTTCTACTTAAAGCTGGACGAAGAAACGCTGTGGCAGAGCTAGATCTGAAGCGCTTTCCTATAGTCAAATGGTAGGCCCCCAACCCGTAGGAAACGTCGCTATTGAAATCTGGGTTGCTCGGTATACCGTACTCCATACCCGCATCAAGCCAGGCTTTGCAGTAAGGATGATCATTGCGTAGTTCAGAAACTTTTAACTCCCCAAAACTCCCATGAAACTGTGATTTTGATCCACTAAAGTTCTCTAATTTTTTAAAAAATGGTAAAACTTCGTTATAGCCCCACTCCTTTAAACCTAGTTCGGCCCACCTTTGAAAGTTTTCTCTTTGACCTCTAATGAAAGCTAAACCATTAATTGTGCTTGAACCGCCAATAACACGCCCGCGAGGTAAGTTAATTGACCGCCCCAGAACACCGTCCTCAGGTTCAGTTAGTATGTGCCTAGAAACCTTCGGGTTATTCATATTACGAAAGTACCCAACAGGGATTTTGGTCCAAATACCTGAGTCCCACTTTCCAGCCTCTAACAAGAGTACATTATTTGAAGAGACCGAAGATAATCTATTCGCAAGTATACATCCTGCCGAACCGGCTCCAACTATCACGTGTGTAAATGAATCGTGCATTAGCTATCACTTCGTTGAAATTTATAAATCATTATGTAACCTATTATGTCAAAAGTTTAAATTCAATTTTTTGGAACTGTACAAAGTAAAAAAATTAGTAAAAACTTATTTTTTAAGATATTTTTTAAATTTACAGTTATAATTTTAAAGGACTTCAAGTAAAAACATCTATTAGATAATTTTCAAAATTGGAACGAAAAACTTATGATAACACTAAAATCAATAATCCCACATATTTACAGGTATCCACTTGAAACGCCCGTCCAAACATCATTTGGAATTATGGCTGACCGACCTATGTTACTTGTGAGAATTGAAGATACCGAAGGCTATGTAGGTTGGGGTGAGGTTTGGTGTAATTTTCCAAGCGTCGGTGCAGAGCATAGAGCCAAATTAATCGATACAGTAATATCTCAAATCCTAATGTCTCGAGAATTTAACAGCTCAACCGATGTCTTTGATACATTGACTCGAAAGACGTGGGTTCTCGGCATCCAATCTGGGGAGTATGGGCCCCTCGCACAATGTATTGCTGGGATTGACATAGCAGTGCATGACCTTATTGGAAAAAAACTTGATCTCCCTATTTGGAAAATGCTTGGTGGAAAGACAGACACCATACCTGTCTATGCAAGCGGTATAAACCCGAATCAAGCAAAGGAAATGGCCCAAACAGCTATGGATGTTGGAATAAACAACCTTAAGCTTAAGATAGGTTTTGGAGATGATATTGACTTAAATAATTTATCAAAACTACGTGAACTCATTGGTCCAAATGCTAAACTTATGGCGGATGTTAATCAAGGTTGGTCCATTAATGAAGCATGTTCAAAAATAATAAAACTTGAAGAGTTTAACCTATATTGGTTGGAAGAACCTATAGCAGCTGATAGGCCTTTGAGAGAGTGGCAAGTATTGAAAAACTCTAGTCAGGTTCCATTGGCGGGCGGAGAGAATATAGTAGGGGTAAAGGACTTTAAAGCTGCCATAAAAAAAGGTGTGTTTTCTTATATTCAACCAGATTTAGCTAAATGGGGTGGCTTTACCCAGTGTGTACCAATTGCAAGAAGCATAAACTTAGCTGACCTCACTTACTGCCCTCATTACTTGGGTGGTGGATTGGGCCTTATTGCTTCAGGTCATGCTCTCGCAGCAGTAGGCGGATCCGGAATGCTAGAAGTTGATTTAAATGAAAACCCATTAAGGACTGAACTGATATCAGACCTCCTAAAACCTAAAAACGGCACTGCTACATTAGGCACATTACCAGGTTTAGGAATAGAGCCTAATCTCTCTAAAATCGCAAGATATAAGGTCTAGTACTGATATTTCCCATAAAACAAGTTTGGCAGAAAAGTAACTAAATCTGGAAACGCTGATATAATAATCAGCACAACGACATATGCTAACAAAAACGGAATAACCGCTATAGAAATCCTGTCGACCCCTAGGTTAGTTATTCTCGCAGCAACAAATAGATTTACTCCCACAGGTGGGGTTAGAAAACCTATCTCGCACGATATTACCATTAAGATACCAAACACAATTGGATCAACACCCAAGTTAGCAACAATCGGAAGCATAAGAGGTGTTAATAAAATTATTTGGGCAATCGACTCAAGGAACATTCCTGAAACTATTAATATCACCGCCATAATCATCAAAATTAAAAACGGACTCTCAGTCACACCACTTATCGCTTCCCCAAGCATATCTGGAACAGACAACAGGCTCATCAATTCACCATAAGCCTTAGCTGGTCCCACAATTATTAGAACTGCTCCTGAAATCATTGCTGTTATTTTCAAACAATCAATTATATTTGCAATCGTTAATTCTCTGTAAACAACACCACCAATTAATAGGGCGTAAACAACAGCCACAGAAGCCGCTTCAGTAGGTGTGAATATACCTGCATAAATTCCTCCTAAAATAATAATAGGAGCAATTACAGCAAATTTTCCATGATTTAAGGCCGTACCAACTTTTTTAACAGAAAATGTCCTATCGACACCTATATATCCTCTTTTACGAGCGATAATATAAGTCACTATCATAAGCGCTGCAGTTGCAATAAACCCTGGGATAAAGCCAGCTAGAAAAAGTCTTGGAATAGATTGCTCAGCTACAATCCCGTAAATAATCATCAGATTACTCGGAGGGATAAGGCTACCTAGAGCACCCCCAGCTGCCGCAATTGCTCCCCCAAATGCCGGATCATATTTTTGTTTAATCATCGAGGGGATCATTACTGCTCCAATCGCCGCTGTTGTAGCAGGACCAGAACCAGATAAGGCCGCAAAAAAGGCACAGCCCAAAACCGCAATTAAACCCAAACTACCAAAAATATTACCTATTAGCGATTCAGCAACGCCAACAATTCGTTTGGCCATTCCACCTTGCTCCATTAAGGAGCCAGCTAGAACGAATAAAGGAACTGTAACCAAAGGAAAAGGTTCGACGCCAGTATACATTGCTTGAGATAGAGCGAGAAGCGGGAAATCTAAAAGCATGTAACCAATAATTGTACCTAAGCCAACAGCTACAGGGATGGGCACGCCAAAGAGTATGAATAGACACATACCACCAAACATCATTAAGGCATGGGCTACTTCTGAAAAATCTTGTAAATATTCAAGCATGATGTTGATCCACATCTTCCCCATCAGGGATTATAGGAATTCCATACTTGAACCACAGGTAGTAAACTTGAACTATTCTAAAAGTCATTAGTCCAAAACCTACGATCAAGCACATGTAAGGCCACTTTTGTTCAATTGATAATGCTGGTGACTGGTAGCTATCATGCCAGAATGTTATGTTTAACAAAATGCTTTGATAGGTCATCAGTACCCCAAAAAGCAACCAAATAAAATCACTAAAGATGGTGATGGCCAAACTTACAGATTTTGGAAATATGTTTATAAAATTCATTACTCGAATATGGGCGCGTTCACGAACAGCCCAAGAAACTGAAAGATATACAGACCACAACATGGCGTAAATCGCTATTTCATCAGACCACGAGGTGGGCATACTAAAAACGTACCGCATGACTACTTGGAAAAAAACCATAAAAGTCATAATCAGAACACAAGTTCCAGCAAGAATTTCTTCAAAATGTCGTTCGATTTTTCTTAACACTTGCATCTCCATTTTTTATAACTTTACATTCAGTTTTCTTACTACAGAAACCAAAATTTCAGAGCGAAAAATATTATCAATCGCTCTGAAAATGTTTATAGAATTTTTTTTATTCTGCTGCTGCGTAAATCATATCCATGATTTTCACATACTCAGGTCCACGTTCCTCAGCAAAAGCCGCATGAACAGCCTTTGCTTTTTCTATCCAAGGCCCAGTGTCAGGGTAGGTGAAAGTTACACCAGCTGCTCTAAGTTTCTCTTCAACAAGACCCATACCGTAGTTAGTATGGAAGCGTGATGCTGATGTTGCAATTTTAGCTGCCATATCAAGCGCTGCTTTTTGATTAGCATCTAGCTTGTTCATAAACTTATCACCAACAAAGAATGGGGGCGCTAAAACAAAGTGACCAGTCATTGCGATGTGTTTTGCTACATCATGAAACTTTTGAGCATATATAACATCTATAGGAAGATCTCCACCATCGACTGTTCCAGTCTGTGTAGCTGTTAGAGCTTCTGACCAGCCAATAGGTACAGGATCTGAACCAAATGCTTTATATGTATCAATCATAACAACGTTTTTTGGTACTCGATATTTCATCTTTGCAAAATCGTCTAAGTTATTAATTGGCATCTTAGTATTGTAGATATGCCTAAATGAGAACAATGGGATAGTTACTAAATGAACGCCAACATCTTCTGGCATAGTACCCCATATCGCTTCACCAGCAGGACCATCTGCAATTGCTACAGCATGTTCAAAGTTCTGAATCATATAAGGAAGAACCAATAGGTCAATTTTAGGATACATAGGTCCAGCATTATTTTGCGCGATCATTGTTCCGTCTAAAGTTCCCAATTGTAACTTCTTAAATGTTTCTTGTTCACTACCCATTTTATTACAGCAGTGAACTTTAACCTTTACCGAGCCGCCAGTAAGCGTGTTAAATCTTTCAGCAAATGTGTACATGAACGTTGCATATGGGTGTGTATCTGCAACTCCAAAGCTTATGTTCATAGTAATATTTTTAGCTGAAGCACTCCCGGCCACCATCATTAGTGACATCGCGAGTGGTAAAGCTAGTTTTTTTAGAAAACTCATATTATTTATCCTCCGTTTTATTTATAATCTTTATAATTATATAGAATGAGCTTAACATAAGATAGACTGCGATCAAGGAATTAACGACTTTTTTGTGATCTTATAAGTCACAAAAATAGACTATGCAAAAGGCATACAAATAGATTATGTCGTCTAAAGATAGTTTTGGAGAAATTAAAATGAAAAATATTGGTTTTATTGGATTAGGCGCAATGGGTGGTCCTATGGCTCGAAATTTAGTGATGGGCGGGAATTCAGTCAAAGGGTATGATAAAGACTCAACGCTCGTTAAAAAGCACGGTAGTATTGGAGGGATAGCAGTAAACAGTTCTGCAGAAGCCGCCAGTGAAGTTGATTTCCTATTCACTATGCTTCCTACCCACAATATAGTTGAAGATGCATTATTTGGAGAAAATGGTGCAATAGATAGTTTGTCTGAGAATTGTATACTAATTGATATGTCAACAATTCATCCGATCCGATCCGATGAAATAAGAAAAAAACTTGCTGACAGAAAAATAAAAATGATCGATTCACCGATTGGCAGGACCTCAAAGGAAGCTGCTGAAGGAAAATCTTTATTAATGGTTGGTGCTGTAAAAAGTGATATAGCTATTTTACGGCCACTATTTGAACTTTTAGGGGACACAATTATAGACTGTGGCGGACCCGGGACTGGGGCCAGAATGAAAATAGTAAATAATTATATGACTACGGTTCTTAATGTATTGTCTGGGGAAACATTGACTCTTTCTACAGCCTTAGGGATTGATATTGACACCTGTCTGAGTGTTCTAAATCAAACACCAGCTGGCAAGGGTCACCTATCCACTACTTATCCAGCTAAAGTACTAAAGGGCGATTTATCGCCAGCTTTTATGATAGACCTTGCTTTTAAAGATTTAAAAATTGGTAATAGTATTTCTGAAGAATTAAACCTGCCACTGAGCCTAGGGAAAGAAGCTACGAAAGCATACATCAAAGCTCAAGAGGAGGGTCGCGGACAACAAGACTGGACCGCAATTTTTACCAGTCTGCTAAATCAGACAAAAACCTAGCCCACGTTAGTAAAAGTTAGAAGTAAAACAAGGTCTCTTCCCGAGCGTCGAGAATAGTGTGAAGGCTAATCGCAATATTATTACTGAGTGTTGTAAATATTTAGCAGAAAAATGATGCCATTATGTAAGTCAGTTTTAATTAGAGTTTTTGGTCAACTCTTGTGCTATTTTTTATCTAACTAACACTTAGAACTATCGTAACTACGGAAATCAACGCCAACATAATTAATGCACCTTTTCGAAAGTAAGTACTCCCAGATGCATTAAAATACTGTGAACCAATCCAAGTCGATCCCACATAAATTGGTGCGGCAACACTGCTTAGGATAATGAGGTCAACCGTCACTAAACCATTATATAAATAATTTCCAGTCGTTAATAAAGACATACAACTTAGAGCCAAAATTATATTTCCTCTAGTTCTCTCAGGACTATCATTTCGCGCCATTAAAGCTGTCACGAAAGGAGGCCCTCCAACACCTGCCGCCCCATTTATTAACCCAGACAAACCTCCAAATGAAATCATTGTCCACAGTTTTATTTCTCCTTTGGGCTTCCAACCGCTTGCAAGAAGCGCAACCATTGCAAGAACAAGAATAGAAATTACTATTTTAACAATCTCAGGATCAATCGTAATTAGAAAGTAAATCCCAATAGGAATAGTACAAAACAATGCCAATACTATTGGAGTAATAGTTTTAACATCTCCATTTTTAAGGGCATTTGGCATTAAATAAATGATTGTAGGAATTTCCATAAAATAAGTAATTACCAAAGCTTTCTCTGGCCCAAAGAGAGCAGATAAAACTGGAACAATTAGTAGTGCTGCACCAAACCCCAGAAAACCTCTAAGAAACCCACCAAGGGCAATCGTTATCGCTCCGCCTATCAAGGCTAATGAAGTGGCTTCAACAGACAAGAATGTAATCATTATTTTTTAACCTTATTATTTGTTAACGATTGACGTACCTCATACGCAGCCAACAATGCTACAGCTGAAATAATTATACCACCACCAAGCAATGTGCTAAATACCGGAACCTCTTTTATAAACACCCAAACCCAAAGGGGGCCAAGAGTAAACTCTAATAGCATGAATAGTGTCACTTCGGCAGATAAGATTAATCGAGTTGCTTTAATCATTAAGGAGTGTGCAAAACCTTGTAGAAAACCACCCCAAACAAAACATAAAATGATGTCACGCCAGGAAATCTTACTTTCAAATGAACCCAAAATATAACCTACGATTAACGTAATTACTCCTGTGACTAATAAAGTCGGCATCATATCTAAATTTCTATTAGATCGAAGAATTACAGCAAAAGTTGCAAAAGAAATTGAGGTGATAAGTGCGAAAATAATACCAATAAAAGCTCCAGAGGCAACACCTCCAGTCACCATAATAATTACTCCCAAGGTTGCAAGAAGCATGGTTATTAACGTTACGGTAGAAATGATTTCTTTTAAGAACAAATAAGCAATTATTGCAGTTACAAAGGGAGTTATGCAGAGGGTAAAGGTTGTATTAGCAACTGACGTGAAATTAAAGGCTATGAGGTAAGACACCTGAGCTAAACCAAATATACAACTGGCAATTAACCCCTTAAATCCAATGCCAATTACTCTTTGGTGAAATTTTTTTTTATATTTTATCCCTAAGTAACATACCATATAAAAAATTAGAGCGCTGGACCTAAAAAAGATAATTTCAAAACTTTCGATATCTTCAAAGTTACGGTGTATTAAGCCTCCAAAACTTACCACACTAGCACAGCAAATCATTAACAGAATTCCTGTTAGTCGTGAAGAAAAATAAACCTGTTTATAGATTTTTAACAATTTTTTCTCGATATTTCATAACTCTATACTTCAACCAAAACTTAACATTTTACAAAGTTTGAATTCACACATTCCTCTGCCAACAACATAGCAGTATTAATCTGATCGGAGTTAACTGTTTGCTTCATTATCTCCAGTAAAGTCCTACTAACTGCATCTGAGGATGAGGCTATATAGTACCACATATAAGCCCGAACATTATCCAAAGGAACACCAACACCTTTTTCATAAAAACTCCCAAGTGACGTTTGAGCAGGCACGTAACCTTTTCTAGCTGCATTTTGTAGCAAGGCAAAAGCCTTGGGATGATTTATTTGCACCCCTTGCCCCAACTGATACATAATGGCCAAACTTGTTTGCGCTATAGGATCTCCACTTTCGGCCAAACTACTCCATTCTTCGTGAGCAGTTTGATAGTCTCCAGAGGAGTAAGCCTCAAAACCTTTTAAAAGATCACCAGCTGATAGTATCTGACCGTTAAACAAAAAAAATAAAATAAGGGGTATTAATGTTAATTTCATTGCATTATCTTCCTATGACTTATAAATAATTTTTTAATGGAAACCCTCCACTAAAAGTTAGAAACGAATTTAAAATCTATCATGTTAATTCAAAACCTCTACAACCTTTTAGTTCACTTCCTGCGGTTAGGAACTCAAAAGCTATTAAAGCCCAAAAGTTTTTCAGATAATCTGTGGGGTATTTTGATAGTACTGGCTATAGTTTTTATATTAATTTATTTCTATGAGTATTTAATATATTATACCTCGAGTTTCTAACACTCGTAGATAAAAAATCGATTTATAATATCCTATTTTTTCTGATTTTTACCATAGCATCTTCTGACCCATCATTAAATGTACCAAACCATGTATCCCAAGGCATTTCCTGGTTTCCATAATTACATTCAAAAAACCTATGGTGCAATTGGTGATGAAACCTTCCTATATCTAAAATCTTCTTCTCTTTAAATAGTATTCCTTCAAAACCACTGTGGGCTATGACAGCATTAAAGACCAAAAACTGTAAATGAAATACAATATGAAATGGGCTCGAAGCTACAAATAAATGCAAAATAATAGAGGTTAGATAGATAAAGGACTCAACCGGATGCATTGATAAACCAGACCATGGCCCAATACTTATATTTCGATGATGCACTGAATGAACTCTGTCATATAATGGTTTATAATGAAGGGCTCTATGTGTCCAATAAAAGTGCATGGAATGCCAGACTGGGATTATTAATAATAACATGATAAACCAAATTGGGTTACTTGAAAAGCTAATTTGCGGCAAAAAACTGTTAGCATAAGCCCACATAAAAAGCACTTCAAAAATAGTCCAAAATGAGACAGCGTAAACAACGGTCCAATAAATATTATCGTAAACTTGATCCCTAAAAGAAAAAAGTTTATTTCCCTTTATCATCCACCTGAAATCAAACTTTAATTTATCATCCTGTCTCCTAAAAGTGTAAAGGTAAAGGTGAAGCCCTCCAGCTATTATCACTATTAAGACAAGGTTACGGACGTAAATATATGTGATCCAACCTAATGAAAACTCACGGCACGACTCCAGTGCTGGAGTAGCAATTAACCAAGTAGCAAGCGCCAATAAAATTACGAACATCCTAATTGAAATAGAGAAATAATTTTTCTTGGCCCAAGTTAATACTTTCCCAACCGAGGGAGGCCAATCAAATAAGGGTGAATTATCAACTGGGTTAATTGGCTCCCAACTCCAAGTAGATTTCTTTTTAACCTGTTGTTTTTTTGTCAAAACCCTCTCCCTAAGAGTATCTCATTTTGTTAGTTTATTGTAATCTCTCAATCCCTAGAAGGAAAATTAAAAAAAATGTTCTAGTTGATCACCTTTTTTGATCTTCCAAGGTTCACCCTAAATACTACTAAGGCAGAGGTCCGTATGGGAGATACCCACCAGCTAATGTAATTCCTCCATCAGCAAGAATTACGGATCCTGTCATAGCACTAGATGAAGGTGATAATAAGAAATATGCTAATTTGGCAATTTCCTCAGGTTTTATCATTCTACCAATAGGTGTCATATCAATGATAGGAGATAAATCTCGTCCGTCCTCCTCTTGTTTTCGAATAAACGGAGTGTCTACCCATCCCGGACAGATAGTATTAACTCGGACATTGTCTTTTCCCCATTGGACGGCAAGAGATTGGGATAAGTTTACAACACCCGCTTTAGCCGCTCCATAACCCAAAACGGGGCCGGGACGGACTGCTAACACTGAACTTAAAGTAACAATAGACCCGTTTTTACGTTCAGCCATATCAGTACCAATTATTTTACAAGTCAGAAATGTTCCAGAGATATGATTATCCAGCACACTTCTGAAGTCTTCTAAAGTATGTTTCGAAATAGGGTCACGTACCGGCAACACACCAGCACAAGTAACACATCCAGTAACTGCAGGCATCATGTCTTTAATACTTAAGTAGGCTTTAGAAAACTCTGGTTCGTCGGTAACATTTGCTTGCCTAAAAATACACCTCTCCCCCAGCTCATTAGAAAGTGTATTTGCTTTTTCTGAATTTAGGTCAATTATTCCAACATTACCTCCTTTATTAATAATAATTCTAGCGATCGCTTCCCCAATTCCACTAGCGCCACCTGTTATAATAACTGAAAGTTTTTCATTTTCCATTTTTAGAGCTCCTAGTTTTACCGGTAAAAATAAGCCGGACTTGTCCAGCAGGTTGTTCCATCATCTTGAACGAACCTTATAAAAATTGGGTTGTCTACCCCCTCCTTTATACTAATGTCCCTTCGAAATTTTATTTCTTTATAAACACCCTTGTTTGGTAATCTAAATATCTTAATAAACTTTGGTAAAACTCCATTATTTTTAAAAATTGTATCCTCAATTCCAACATCTTTTAAAAACACTTCAGCGTTGATTACGGGCGTTTCAATTTTTAATTTTCCAGTTAAAGGCTCCTCCAGCCGGATATCAAAACCTCCAATATTTCCAGTTGTTAAAGAATCCCACTCGATTTCTGTATCCGAACAGAGATTTAATTTCTTGTCATTATTAAGAAAATTAATAGGCGTTAACATTTTAATTTTGTTACCGGAAACTAAAGCGTTCCCATTCCAGACTACCTGACGAAAACGCCCCCTATACTCTGCCCCTGACCAAACTACGCGAATTCGATCTCCCAATTCACTTTCTGTATAAGGTCTAATTGTCTCCACAAGAGTGTTTCCATTAAAAATATCAACTCTTTCAATACTCTCACTGGCTTTGATAGACACTTCTAACGTCTGCACACTGCTAGGGGCATGAACGATATCACCCATAAAGGCCTCGTTAGTGTCATACCCTTTGTCATCAGATATACGCGGATCATTATGAAACAATCTTGACCCCTCAGGAAGATCAAATTTAACAGAAACCAAAGGACGCCCATTAGGTCCACCTGTTGTAGCGTAGTGTCTCCGTTTTCGCATACAATCAAAAATATTTTCTCTGGTCAATTTATCAGTGAGAAAACAAGTTAGCCCACCTATTGCCCCAAAAAGACCTGCACCAGGATAACTTGCACCTGGACGACCCTTGTGACCATCAGAGTTCCCTACTATCCCAACTCGATACCCCAATTTAAATGCGTCTTCTAATAACCACTCAAAAGTACCCCAACTAGAATGCACTTCTACAGACTTTTCAAATCTTCCATCATGCGCAAACGCTATGTCTGCATAACGACCTCCGCAATGTGCGTAACACACAACATCAAACTCATTATCATCCTCAAATGCCTTAAATAAATCGATAGCTGTATTACAATCTGACTCTATATCTGTATGGTCTGTAACCATTGCATGAGAAGATCTTCTGATTTTTCTGCCAGCATGAGGAAAGAAAACATTTCTATCTCCACCCAAGCTGGTATTTCCAGACCATTCATACCCTGGAAGTACAATGAAAACTCCATCTTCATTGTATTCCTCACAGAGTCTATCTAGTTTATTCCAAAAAGATTCAGTTATCTGAAAGTCATTTCCCTGATGTCCAGTAACATCTATAAAGGCGTAGTCCCGAGCAAAAGAAAAATATTGTTCTGCTGTTCCTGTGCCAATCGTTTCTTCTGATTGACCGTGGACATCACCCCAAAAATATCGAAATTTTAAATTAGTTTGTACACTTATTGGATTAGATGAAAAAATAATGTGTCCCAACTCATCACAAAAATCAATAACAAAATCAACTTCTTCTTCTACAGAGAGGTTTTCAATTAACCCATGAAATTTCCCAAATTCTAATGTAATACTCTCAGGCAAACCTTTTATATTTACACTTGCCTTTGGATAAAATGTGTTCGTGCATTGATTGGACGGGTTTCCCCACACATCCTCACCTTTTAACTTTATATTAAAATCTTCACCCACTTCGCAAGTAGATTGCACTACTGCAACATAGTTAACCGGTGTTCCTGAAACTACTTTGACTTTTGGTTGATCTGGTAGCGGTTGATAACAGAATGTAGCAATAGGATCTACCAAAGTATGAAACTCATAAGTCTCTTCGCAGAAAGTCTGCAACCTCATACCTAAAGACCCTCCTGAGGTGTCCCCAAAGATAATCGTTATTGTATCTCCTTCCCTTAAGAATCCTTCAACCACTTTTATATATAAAGTCTTGTCCCACGGTCGAACATTCCCTTTGGGATCGTAACGATAATTTAATACAGCTCCATTGGACGCAGTTATTTTTGTGTAATTTACTCCCTTTGGATTACTAAACTGGGGCTTACTCTGATCACTAGCAAACCTAAAACACACTCTTAATGAACCAGAGTCGTCAATTCCAAACTTCCCAGCAGTATATACTAAAGTAAAGGTCTGGAAACTACCCGCCTCAAAAGAACCCTTTGGAGAAATTGTCATATTTCCAAGATCTTTTGGATTAATAGGAACTAAGTTTGGAAAGCTGGTCGTTCCGTCTAAGCTACCAGCTTTGTTATCAAAATTTTTCATAAATTTTTCCATTCGAAGTATCTTTTGAATAAATTACTTTATAATTAAAGTGATGCTACAGTGCTTTTTTTCAGACTGATAATCTGTAAAAATAAAAATTTTTCTAAACTTCTCTAGTTTTTTAAACTTTCCTCCATACGTTTTAAAGCCTCTGTAGGGGCATCATTCTCTCGAATTAATCGTAAGAGTTCTGCGTCTAATTTTGCCTTAACTTGAAGGTTTTCAATCTTTTGTTGCTGTCCTGGGTCTAGGCTAACATCATAAATCGCAGATTGAGTTTCCTCCATTTTTTCTGGAAAATGATAAGAATGAGTTTTGGTATCAGCTTTTGACTTATGTGGAACTTTTAGAAGTGGTAACTCTTTAGTAAAGTTAAAAGGTGGAACAAGTGTTGAGCCCTTCAACTCTTCTATAGAAAACGGTTTAGTCATATGAGTAGGCATTAGGGTATATTGGTATAGGTCCTGATTAAGCATATCCTTTGGATAGGCAAAGTACGTATATTGCCCATCAGTAAGATTTACTCCCCCACCCCAATATCCAAAGATTGCGCTGGTTCGCAAATCATTATCTTTACTCATTAAAGGCACTAGTGATTTACCCTCAACTTCTTTAGGTATTTTTGCCCCATACAAGTCTAGGATCGTTGGCATAAGGTCTATTGTTTGGGTCAGAGCATTTCTTCTTTGACCTGCTGATTCCTTAAATTTGGGGTGATACATGAACAGGGGAATATGAGATATCTCTTCATAAAGTGGCATTCTATTTTTTGCCCACCAATCATGCTCTCCAAGCATAAAACCATGGTCTGTTGCAAGTATTAGCGCTGTGTCTTCCCACATCTCATGCTTATCAAAGTAATCTAACACCTGACCAAGTAGCTCATCACAAAGTGATAAAAGTGCCATATAATTTGCTCTAAGCTCAGCAACCTCCTCGGGAGTTTCGGTAACTTTAGCATAACGTGGCCAATCAAGAATAGGCCCCTTATAGTCAGTTTTAAACTTTTTCTTAAGTCGCTCTGGAGCAAAAAATGGCTCATGTGGATCAAAAGTTTCTATTTGTAAAAACCAATTATCAGCATCACGATTAACATCTAAAAATTCAAAACCTGCTTTGAAACATTTTACAGAAGGTAAATCCTCCTCCTCTTTAATAAACTCTCTATTAATCATATAGTTATAAGGATTTTGTTTATCATTTGGATCATTCTGACTCGAGTGATACTTTTCTTTTATTCGGTCGATTGGTGAGTTTAAAAGTACTTTCCAAGGGTCTGACTCTTGTCCACGAATAAAATCAAACGAATTATATCTAGTATGATAAGTTGCACCACCATCTTCCCAGTAATGATAGTGATCAGAAATCAAATGAGAATAAACAGAGTGCTCTTTAAGGATTTCAGGAAAAGAATTGTCGTACGGTTCTAACGGCCCCCAAGAACGGTGTAAAAAGGAATGCCTACCGCTCTGCATATCTCGTCTTGCAGGCATACACGGCATTGACCCTATATAATGCTTATCAAAAGTAACAGATTTTTCAGCCAACCTTTTAAAGTTGGGTGTATCGAATAATGTTGAACCGTAAGGCTCAAGCATCAATCGATTTAAACTATCAAAGAGCAGGAATACTGTTTTCATTTTTATCTCCAATAATTGTATTAAATTTTTATTTAACTAAATGTTTAAACGATATTATTAAAATTACTTTACTGTTCAAAAAATCATAGAACTTATATTCCTGGTTGATTAATATACTATAAACTTTTTTGCTTCGGGAGTTTTAAAATAAGCTCTACATCTGTCTATAAACTCTCTGACTAGTCTTCGCTGATACTCTTCCTTGTAACCCAATACCAACTTTAGTCCCTCTATAGGCTGTTCTAAAGGAATAGAGACAGTATCATCTCCTCCTGAGGTCGTATTAGTGGCAGCCTTTATATTTAAAATTGAACAACCAATACCTGCACCCACGAGACTTCTAACCATTTCGTTTGTTTTAGCTGTTGCAACAATCTTTGGATTAATGTTGTGAGCAACAAAGAGAGAACGATAATATTCACTAATAGAAGGTAAATTTAATAAAATCAGTGGAAGTTTGTCAAAACAATCAAGATTAATTTTTTTCTGGTCATCTGGAAAATAACCTTTAGGTGCAACAATATGAGGAGGTGCTTCAAGTAAATTTTCATAATTTAAACCAGGCTTTAAGCTTCCCCCAATAAAAATAATGGCATCAAAATCACCATTAATTAAGCCTTCTTGAGCTTCTTCATTATTTGTTTCATATAACTTTAAACTTATATCACTGTTATTTCGCATTAATGGCTCAATTACATTAGGCACAAAAGCAGGAGCGGCGGCAACACCTAATGCTATTCTAAGAGTCCCACTTAGACTATCCTTAACATCGGCACCTTCTTGTATCAGTGCTTGATAGTTATCAACTAGGATATTTATTCTATTGATTATTAACTTACCAGTTTCAGTTGGTGCGATACCCCGTGAAGGATACCTGCTGGTAAGCTTCAACCCCATTTCACCTTCAATAAGGTCAATTGCTGCTGAAATGGCCGAAGGGACTACATGCAGTTTCTCAGAGGCTTTTTTTATACTTTGCATTTCGATAGCAGTACTTAAATAGTGCAACGCTTTTAAAGATATTCTCATAACTAATTTAAATTTTCTCTAAATATTTAATATATAATATATATATCATACATCTATTTTTCTGATTTACCAGCAATATTATAAATTTAAATTTGAGGTTAATCAGGTGGTCAAAACTTTTAAACTTTAAAATTAACTACAGAGTAACAAAATTTATTCTAGTACTCGCCCTTTATCAGTAAAATAATTTAGAATAGCTGTGCAATCCTGCTCTCCCATACCAAGTTCGCTTGCAGCTAAGAAACTGGACTTAGCAAGTTCTCCAAAGCCTGGCCTAAAGTTTGATAAAGCAGCCAACTCAATTGACATCCTGAGGTCTTTGACCCCCATATCAATCGAGAAGTCCGCCGTTAAATCCCCCGCTAGTACTTTTTCTGGGAAGTTTGTAAGCAATTGCCCCTTACCTGCTGAAGTAGTGCTTAACACTTCCACAGCTAAGTCTAGATCTAGACCCGCTGCCTTTGCAAACGCTAAAGCTTCCCCTGTGGCAACATGGTTAATCATAGCCAGGTAATTATTTACTAACTTCAGAGTAAGTCCCGATCCAAAAGGACCTACGTGAAAGATTGTGTCCGCTATTGACTCAAAAATTTGCTTTGCCTCATTAAAGTCTTCCTTAGCACCTCCAGCCATAACGAGGCATTTTCCAACTTTAGCCTCTCTTGGAGATCTCCCTATGGGAGCATCAATAAACCTATGTCCGGCTTCTAAAAGCTGTTTCTGAATATCAAACAAGGTAGGTACTGATCCAGTGGTCATATCAATAAAAAGGCAATTATTTTCGACATGATTAATTAGGCTGCCTTTCCCACCTTCTTCGCCAAAGTAGGTCTCTTTTACTATATCACTAGTGGGTAACATTGTTATCACAACACTAGAGTCTCTAACAGCATCGACTAGATTTTCCTCACAATTTATTCCCAGATTACGGTGTTTTTTTCTAACGTGAGGGTCTATATCGTAACCAACTACATTAAATTTTTTTTTAACTAAATTTAATGAAATTGGGGAGCCCATAACTCCAAGCCCAATAAAAGTTATTTTCTTATTCAATTTAAGTGATTTGCTCATCATTAAAACTTTCTCTTAAAGGTCAAGATTTTCATTCGTAATGTGGGCGCTCCAACCAACACAAACTCTTTATCAGTTTATCTAAAATTCAATAAGAAATAGGTAAGGACACTGTGGTTTGTAAAGCTTTAATTAATAAATTAACTTTTCTTTGTGAGATTTTTTTAATCTTAGAAAAAATTTCTAGTGACGGTTAAAAAGGGTAATTAATCTTTTTAAATAATAATATAAATAAACCTGGCAAAGAAAAAATACCGTTTAATAATGGTAATATTGTCAAAGTTTACTAATTAGGGCACCCAGACCTGATCTTTATAATGGTCAACTCCCAATTTTGTATTCTCGTTATACCATGTCACAGGATCAGCCATTGTGTTTTCACCAGCCAGATATGCACTAATAACATTCCTTAGCTGAAGAGTTCCAAAAGAGGGCTCATGGCCCGCATGAATTTCTTCAGCTCCCAGATTATGTAATCGTTCCAGAGTGGCCCGGTACACCAACTTATCGGAATGAGGATGGGTATCTAACAATTGTCCATTATAAACAGCGTCCCCTGAAAACAAAACTTTAGACTGAGCATCGTAAAGGCCGATGGATCCGGGGGAA
>CAJIZW010000099.1 GCA_905181985.1 uncultured Paracoccaceae bacterium
AAAATTAGCATTGCCCCAACAAACCCAAAAAATAATGCACTCCAACGCCAGATTCCTACTTTTTCACCCAATAGAATTACTGATAAAATAACAACAAAAAAAGCATTTGTCTGGCCCAATGTTGAAACAGTTGCAAGTTCTAGAAAACCTATTGAAGAATAATAACATAATTGTGCAAGCGCTACTGAGAAACCACGCAATAATGCTAATTTCCATTGATCAATTACTAAGGACGGACCCTTAAAACGTAACTCTTTTGTTGCAATTAACAAAAGTATACTAGGTATGATTCCAATAACATTCCTATAAGCAGAAAGTTCCTGAGCATTATAGTCTTTTAATAAGACCCTAATAAATACGGACATTAGATCAAAGCACGTAATTGCCAAAAATAGTAGACCTATTGCCTTAAGCGTTTTCGGTCGTACAGGTACAGTAGCTTTATCTGTCACAACAAGAGTTACTCCAAAGAACTTTTCTAATCACTTGAGAAGTGAGCCTTATTTTTATAGATAGCAATGGCTTTTTATTTTTAAAAAATAATCAGAGTTTTTAAAATTTCTTAACTACTAATAAAATTAGCAAGAGTTTCTTATTAGGAGATAATTGTTGACTAGATCAACCGCTTCCCCTTAACTTTACTCATTGGTATAATATTTAGGAGGAAATATAATGACAGCTATTTCAGTAAGAGAAATTACACCTATTGCAGGCAAAACAGATGTACTAAAAAGCAGAATACTACGTGCCGTAAATATAATGTCCCGTCATGGTGCAAATGCATGGGCAACACAGGTTCTAGCAGGCGAAGGTGCTGGAGACTTCCATATCTACGGTGGGTATAAAAACTTTACTGATGCCGCCAGAGCTTTTACCTCATTCTCTAAAGACTCGGAAATGGTGGCAGTTCAGCAAGAAAGAGAGACTGATCAAGCCGGCCAAATGAGAGGTCCATGGATTGGCCGATTAATATTTGGCTCACCTACAACGGGAACTGATATGCCGATATCAGTCCATAGAGATTTTCACATGCCAAAATCTAGTATTCCAGCAGTCATGGAACTAGCTCCAAAATTTGCAAATGCATTAGAACCAATGGGGGTGGAGATGGCAATTGGTGTACAGCTGATGGGCCATGACCACGAAATGGTTAGATCTATTTATAGGTTCTCTTCAATAGAGCATTGGGGTGAAGGTGTTGATAAAATGCTTAGTAGCGAAGAGCTACAATCACTATTTAAACAAGCTGGTGAACTTGGAATTTTAAAAACCTCACGAATGATGACTAAAATTTCATAAAAACGGGGAGGTTTGTACACAATCGAGCGCAAACCTCCCACCTATAAGTAAAGCTGACTAGTAAGTTAAGAGGTTAAGTTTAGTTTTTTTGATTTGTGATATTAGAGATTTTAGTCAAAATTTTCAAACTACCTTCAAAAATAAACTTAATTAAAAATAATAAGTTCTTGTTCATATTGAGCGATATACGTTGAAAGTCAGAAGTTAAACCCAAGTGTTATCTTAATCAGTTTCTTAAAAGAATTCCTAGAAAGGAAGCAATTTTCATTAGATAGCTATAAAATTACCAACGTCCAAAACTAGTTAACCAAAACGACTGTTGTGATAAGAAAGCATGTAGTGTTTAACTCAAACTTAAAAATAAAAGGAATAATTAATGAAAAACTTTTGGATAACTTGGGCGGCCGTTTTTGCCTATAGCATGTACGTCACTGTACCAGATATTTCGAATGCAACCTCACAAATATTAATTAATAAAGGCTTATATGCAGCCGGAACTTCATTTTTGATAGCCGTTGTTGCTGTCGGAGCTACTTGGGGTATTAAAAAAGTGATACGCCTACTCTCAGAAAAGTCTAAATAAGTGACTTTAAATATCTTAATCTAGGTTAAGTTTTTGAAGTTAAATTAAAGGTTTGAAACAAAAGTAGTTAGATAAAATAACCTTAGCGGAATACTAAGATCTTTAAAGAATACTAAAGATCTCAGCACTAATTATAATGGAGACTATAATGAGTATTTATACATCAAACGGATCACCTCCATTCAACACAACAAGGGCTAGCCATATAGTGTTAACTAGTAAGGATTTGGACAAAACACGCTATTTCTATGAAACTGCTATTGGTCTTGAAGTTACTCACCAAGACAATGACAGCCTGTACCTTCGAGCTCTGGAGGAGACCTCTCATCACTCGCTTGTATTCCATCAATCGGATGAGCCAGCAGTCTGTAAACGCATGGGATATCGCGTGTACACAGATGATGACCTTAATCTAGCCTATGATCATTTTAATTCAAACGGCATTAATGCTATCTTTGTTGAGAATCCTTTTCAAGGACGTACTCTGCATGTGAATGACCCACTGGGTGTACCACTCGAATTTTGTGCGACAATGGAACAAAGCCCATCACTAATGCAAACCTTCCACAAGCATCACGGAGCATGCCCAGCCAGTCTTGATCACGTCCAAATAGCTACTCATGACGTGGAAACTGCACTTCGTTGGTATAGTGATCTTGGTTTTCGTTTGACCGAGTATACCGCAGATGATGTTACTGATGAAGTTTGGGGAGTATGGCTCAAAAGAAAAAATAATACTCAGGATGTTGTATTTAGTGCTGGGCTCGGTCCACGTTTGCACCATTTCGCCTATAACGTGCCGGAAGTTGCCAATATTATTCACGTATGTGATGTCATGTCTTCTCTTGGATTAGCACACACAATGGATCGTGGACCAGGCAGGCATGGAATAGCGAATGCGATGTTTGTGTATTTTCGAGATCCAGATGGACATCGGATAGAACTATTTACTAGCCATTACCAATTTATTGATAGCGATTTAACTCCAAAACGATGGTCACTAACCGATACTAGTCGATCTCAGTTATGGGGACTTCCAGCTACTGAAAGGTGGTTTTATGAAGCAACAAATTTTGATCAAGTCGAGTTGAAGAAACCTTTACTAAATGCAAAACCAGTGACCTTGGAATCTTTTCTGGAGAAAACCTAATGAAATTAGGCACTACTGGCATTAATATCCGGCCTCTGGAAAGGTTCGAGATCCTTATAGAGAGTTTAAAAAATGAGACGCCGTAGCATTAATCCAGAAAGCCTGCCCCCTCATAAAAATCCGATTCCAATGGGTTGTGTAATTGACAACATTCTTATGACTTCTGCTGTTCAAGGCCATGATCCAAAAACAGGTGAATTTCCAAAGGATAAAAGCATCCAAATAGGGCTGGCTTTTAGCGCGCTGCAAACAATTCTTTTTGAATCTGGAGCAGTACCCGAAGATGTTATAAAGCTTGATCTGTTCTTCACAGATAAAACTGATCGCAGTCTGGTAAATCCCTTTTGGTTAAAAATGTTTCCAGATCCTTTATCTCGACCTGCGCGTCACGCTCAGTTAGCCGAGCTTACAAAAGGCTGTTATCTACAAATTTCTGCAACTGCTATCATTGGAAGAAAACCTTAATGGCACTACCCTCAATTAAAAATGTTAGCTTAACATAAACCTGGACCTGTAAGTATGCGCGCCGAAGACACATCTCACAGTACAATTGAAGTTATTAAGAAGTTAACGTAGTAATGAGAAAAATCAGTCCAACAAATATTATTCTTAGGCCCACTCACCTTTACGGAATACTGGAACACTATTTCCCTCGCT
>CAJIZW010000100.1 GCA_905181985.1 uncultured Paracoccaceae bacterium
TGCTATGCTTTTAAATTATAAAACGATTTTTATTGGTGACGCAACTGGGACACGCAGTGACGACGAGCATAATGCAACGCTTATTAATATGATGCAGTTTTTTGCTGATTTAAGAATGACTGAGGATACGATTGATTTACTTTCAAATTCAAGTTAATTGTTCTTTTGTAGATTAACTAAGTGATAGATTTTATACCTTATAAAAACACTTAATTGATTGTGTCAGATAGGTTATATTTAAATTAATTCACAGGATTTTAAATGATGAATAGTCAACTTGGATTTAATGAAACGGTTTCGCCTGATGAACTAGTTGTAAGGAATGGTATTTTTTATAAAAAATTTACTGACACACCATTCATTGGAGAAGTATCAGGTCAACAAAATGGAAATATAAAAAATGGTCGACGGGATGGTTTTTGGGAATCATACTATGAGAGTGGTCAATTGAGCTGGAAAGGTTCTTACGAAAATGACTGCTTGCACGGACCGTGGGAGCATTATTACGAAAATGGCCAATTAACCTTTAAAGGAAATTATAAGGCTGGTAAAGAAGATGGTGAGTTCGAATACTTTAAAGAAGACGGCTCATTTGAAAAAATAGAAACCTGGAAAAATGGTAAGTTAACTTTTGATTAATAACTTTTAGGACAATGAGCAAAAATGAATAAAAAAGAATTTACTGTTTTTGGTATGAACATGGAGATTATATCAATAGTGTATGGGATTATTTTAATAACTTGGGGTTTGGTAGTTACTTCGTTAAGCGGTAGCAACTCTATTACGTCTCTTATCCCATCAATTGTGGGGTTTCCAGTATTCCTATTAGCAGTTTTAGCGTTAATATTACCTAAACTTAAGAAGTTACTGATGCACATCATAGTTATTGTTGGACTAATTATTTTCTTAGGTGGTTTAGATTTTTTACGAGGCTTTGGTTCAGATAATGGTGTGTTTAGTAATTTTTGGGCGAGCATATCCAAGCTTATGATGTTAATTACTGGGTTTATATTTTCGTTCTTGTGTGTGCGCTCTTTTATATTTATTCGTAAAAACCGTGATCATTGATTTTAAAAAACTTAGTATTTTATTTATGAATCAATACGATCTGAAGCCCTAATGATTGCATTAACAGAAATCATTAATAAAATATTTGAAAAATAATTATCTCTTAAAATTTGATTACTATTCTTATGTTTTCAGCGTATACATTTTGAGCTATATTATTTCATAATAATAGCCTGGCTGTTACCAAAGATTAATAATGAAAATTAGCGTAGGGATTAATATGGCATATGATTTTGATACTGGAACCTATAGTCGCAAAGTTTCAACGACATCAGAAACTGCACAGCTTTGGTTTGATAGGGGTTTAATTTGGGCATATGGGTTCCATTGGGAAGAGGCGGTCACTTGCTTCAAGCAATCTGTGAATGCAGATCCCGAATGTGCTATGAGTTGGTGGGGAGTGGCTTACTCCGTAGGGCCTGAGTATAACAGAATGTGGCATCAGTTAGATGAAATTGAGCTACCATTAGTTTTAAGTGAATGTTTTAAAGCTTCCCAGCGAGCTCTGGAACTAAGTTCTGATGTAACTCCCGTAGAGAAAGACTTAATAGATGCACTTGCGGTTAGACATCCTTCTGATTGTGCACCTGATAATTTTGATGATTGGACGGAGTCATATGCAGATGCGATGCGACGTGTGAAAAATAAATACCCCAAAGATCCCGATGTGAGCGCACTATTTGTAGAAGCTTTAGTTTCAAGGACACCTTGGAAGTTATGGGATTTAAATTTAGGAAAACCTGCTGATGGTGCTTCCACACTTGAAGCGAAAGGCATTTTAGAAAAAGCAATAGCTGATGTGGACTTAAGTGGGTCTCACCAACATGCTGGACTACTTCATTATTATATACATGTGATGGAAATGTCTCCAACGCCAGAGGCAGCATTGAGGGCAGGAGATATAATGCGAACCCTAGTTCCTGATTGTGGACACTTACTGCATATGCCAACACATATTGATTTCCAATGTGGAAATTATAATGATGTTGTTGAACGCAATTCAGAAGCAATTGAGTCTGATAAGAAGGTGATTATACGAGATGGGAATTTAAATTTATTTGCCGGTTCAGTTATACATAATATTCACTTTAAACTTTATGGTGCAATGTTTATGGGAAATTATTCTTCTTCAATAGAAGCTATTAAGCAGTTCGATGAGCTAATACCCGAAGATTTATTACGAATTAAAAGTCCTCCAATGGCAAGTTTGTATGAGGGTTATTATGGTTTAAAATATCACGCTTTAATTAGGTTTGGAAAGTGGCAAGAAATTATCAACTTAAAGGTTCCGCGTGATCCAGATTTATATCTAGTAACGACTGCTATTTGTCGTTATGCCAAGGCCTTGGCGCATGCTGCTTTAGGAGATGTACCTTCAGCAATAAAAGAACAAAAGTTATTTAAAGATTCTGTAAAAAAGGTCCCAGAAGATAGAGTAATGTTTAATAATAAATGTGTTGATTTATTAAAGATTGCAGATGCGATGTTGAATGGAGAAATTGAGTATCGTAAAAATAATTTTAAAGTGGCCTTTGAGTATTTGAATCAAGCAATTAGTAATGAAGATACGCTGCCCTATGATGAACCGTGGGGTTGGATGCAGCCTGCAAGGCATGCTTTAGGCGCGTTACTTCTTGAGCAAGGGGAAATAGAGAGAGCGGAGGCTGTCTATAAAGCTGATTTAGGATTTGATGATTCTCTAATAAGAGCAAGAAGACATCCAAATAATGTGTGGAGTCTGCATGGGCTAGCCGAGTGTTTAAAGCGTCAAGACAAACAAATTGAGTTAGGGTTAATTTCACAAAGTTTAGATTTGGCTATGGGTAGGGCGGACATTCCAATTAAGGCATCTTGTTTTTGTAGGTTACATCACGGATGATTAAAATTAATAATTAACGACAAAAATATAAGGAACAAGTAATGAGTAATTTAAAAAAGTTTTATATAAATGGTGATTGGGTAACTCCTAATTCTAAAATTGAGTTTCCTGTTTCAAACCCAGCTAATAACAGCCAGGTCGGTACAATAATTTTAGGAAACCAAGCGGATGTTGATAATGCGGTAGCTGCCGCAAAAGAAGCTTTTAAGACATACTCAAAAACTACCAAAGAAGATCGTCTAAAGTTACTAAACAATTTGCTAAAAATAACCAAAGAACGATTTGAGGAATTAGCTCAAGCGATTACAACTGAAATGGGAGCGCCGATAACAATGTCTCGTGAGGCACAAGCAGATGCTGGGATTGGTCATTTAGAAGGTTTTATAGATGCACTAAAAAACTCAAAAGATCGAGAAGTTTTAAGTAATGGTGACACTATATTAAGAGAACCTATTGGTGTCTGTGGCTTGATTACTCCATGGAACTGGCCAATCAATCAAATAACTTTAAAAGTAATACCAGCACTTGCGGCTGGAAGCACTTGTGTTTTGAAACCCTCGGAGCACACACCACTATCCGCAACATTATATGCAGAGATGCTCCACGATGCGGGCTTTCCAAAGGGAGCGTTCAATTTACTACATGGTGATGGACCTACGGTTGGATCTGCGATGTCCCGTCATCCAGATATCCAGATGATGTCTTTTACGGGCTCTACTCGGGCTGGGACTTCAGTAACAAAAGATTCCGCAGATACGGTAAAAAGAGTAACATTAGAGCTTGGCGGAAAGTCTCCAAACTTAATATTTGCTGACTGCGATTTGGAAGAACGGGTGTCTGGTTCAGTTTCAGAGTGTTTCTTTAATTCTGGCCAATCCTGTGATGCCCCTACGCGCTTGTTAGTTGAAAAGTCCTGCTATGATGAGGTTTTAAAAATTGCAAAGCGCACAGCTGAGAATCAAGCAGTGGACGTACCGACTAAAGAAGGTGAACATCTAGGGCCCTTATTTGACAAAATCCAATTTGATCGTGTTCAAAATATGATAGCAGTTGGATTGGATGAAGCTGACCTTTTAGTAGGTGGATTAGGTAAGCCAGAGGGGTTTGAGGATGGGTGGTATGTGAAGCCTACGATTTTCAAGGACGTTTCAAATGATATGAGAATTGCTCAAGAGGAAATATTCGGCCCAGTTCTTGTTATTATTCCGTTTAAGAATGAGAAGGAAGCAATTGAGATTGCGAATGACACCCCTTACGGGTTAGCTGCTTATCTGCAGACTGGAGATAGTGAAAAGGCAGAACGGGTAGCTTCGCAGCTAAGAGCAGGAGCAGTGCATATCAATGGAGGTGGTTTTAATTATGGATCCCCTTTTGGAGGCTATAAACAGTCTGGAAACGGTCGTGAAGGTGGAACTTTAGGCTTAGAAGATTTCCAAGAAATCAAAACTTTGCACTTTTAGATATTTGATTTGTTAAAGTAAGGATAAGCTTAAATGAATTTAAACATAACTCCAAAAACTTCTAAATCTTGGATATCAGATAAAGAAGAAGTTGCATTTATTGATGTTAGAGAAATAGGACAACACACGAGTGGGCATCCATTCTTTTCCGTATCAATACCATATAGCTTGTTTGAATTGAGAATAGAAACACTTGTTCCTAATAAAAAAACAAGAGTTATTTTAATTGATAATAATGATGGCATATCAAAATTAGCATATAATGTAGCACATAAATTAGGTTATTCTAATATTTTCATCATAGAAGGGGGGATTGAGGAGTGGGTAAGTGCAGGGTATCAGTTATTTGATGGTATTAATGTTCCAAGTAAAAGCTTTGGTGAACTAATTGAGAAACATTTCCATACTCCTTCAATCACAGCAAAGGAATTAATTAAAAAACAAAATAATAACGAAAACTGTATTGTCATAGATGGTAGACCGTTCGAAGAGTATAACAAGATGAGCATACCTAAGAGTATTTGTTGCCCAAATGCTGAACTATTATATAGAGTTTCATCTCATGTAAAAGATATCAATACTGAAATAATTATAAACTGTGCAGGAAGAACAAGATCTATTATTGGAGCACAAACACTTATTGATTTTGGTATAAAAAATAAAGTGCAAGCTCTTGAAAATGGAACACAAGGGTGGTTTCTATCTGATTTAAGTTTAGAGCATAATAAAACTGAATATCTTTCAGTTGGCCCTAACGATATAGAAATAAAAAAATTACAAAACAAGGTTATGAAATTAACAAACTACCTTAATATTGATTTAATTGATTTTAAAAAAGCTCAAGAATTAATTATAGATAAGAACAGATCTACATTTATTTTTGATGTCACTACTTCTAAAACAATTAATAGTACTCAAGATGTTATTATGAATGTCCCAGGTGGCCAACTTGTTCAAGCTACTGATAAATACATTGGTGTTTGGAAAGCGACAATTATACTTGTGGATGATGGTGATTTAATTAGAGCGGGAACAACATCTTTTTGGTTAAAAAAAATGGGTTGTAAAGTCTACATATTAAAAGAAGGATTGTTAAAAGCAAAAAAGTTAAAATTTCAGAAAGAAGTAGGCTCAAAAAAAATAGACTTTGATTCGATAACTTTAGAAGATCTAGGCAGAGTTAAAAATCAAACTTTATATGATATAAGGCCTAGCAATGAATTCTGTAAAACTAGGATAAAAAATTCCATTTGGTTAAGCCGTGCCAGTTTAAACAAGCAAAATATTAAAATGGATGATCAAATCGTTATAGTTACTGATAAGCTTGATAAAGCAAGTTTAGTTATTAATGATTTAAGAGATATGGATAAAGAAGTAAGGGTTAAAGTTTATAAATGGAACCAAAGTGAAATTAAAAATTGCGTTTCTATAATGGATAAAACTACTAAGCCGCTTTCAGAACAAAATAACATAGACTTTAATTTTCATACGCATATGCGACACAAAGGGAATAAGGAACACGCTGAACAATACCTTGAATGGGAAATAAACCTAGTAGAGAAAATGGATGAACAAGAATTATCTTTCTTCAAACTATATAAACCAAATCTTTAATAGTTAGGTCACTCCTGGGCGGTATAGTTTTACAATTCTGCCTTGATATTAGATCTTTGAATATTATCTAAATTTACACCTTCAATTCGTAATAATCTTACGGGCGCTTTCCGTACAGGAGAATGGACATCCCCAACACTATAAAAATGAACATCTCCAGTTTTCATTATATAAGTTTTATTAGGTTTAACGTAAACAACTCCTTCATCAGGCTGCTCTTTTATAATCTGCCAGTCTGTCATTTCTGTTTCACCTGAAGCTTGCCCGTACACTGCCCAACTTGACCCATGATCGTGAGGAAACCCAATAGCTTTAGTTGCATAGACATGCCCACAAATGCAAAATCCAGTATGATCATCCTCATAAAGAATTTCTCTTGGAGAGCTTCCTTCTTTTCTATTAGGAAGATTCTGCAATACAAAGCTGGGATCCATTAATGCTTTTGATACGAAATTGCATATTTTTTCTGAGCCATTAGGCATTTTATTAGTTTGAACTATATCTTTAATATCATTAGCTAGGTCATTTAGTGTATAAGGCATTTTTTACTCCAAGTTATAGATTTTACTAATACGATAATTTTTTATTCTCCAATTAAACTGTCATACTAAAGTGACCAAAAAAGGGAGAGGTGTGCAAGATGTCTTGCAGATTTTTTCTTTCGGCTCTCATTCACCTGCAAGATGCCTCCTCTTGAACTTCCAGAGCGTTCAGATTACTAGGCTTTTCTTTATGAAACAACCGTTGAACAGAGAGAAAGGAAAATTTTTTAATGTGATTGATGAATGATGAAAATAGAAGAGGATACAAAACAGTTTGAGGAAAAGATTTTAAGAGTAATCATCGTCATTTCTCTAATTTGAACAAAAAATGTGATCTGGTTGTGGTCTTTATAGTCTTACCGTTATGAAAAATGTAATTTAGTTTTAATAATTTATTCGCTTAAAGATGGTAGACTAAGCAATGCTTGATTTATTTAAAATCCTTAGTAGGTTTTCTTTTTCTTTAACAACTTCTACAAATGATTTTTTATTCTCTTGGGCAAAAGTTTCTAATTCAAAATAGCAATTTATACATAGTTCAATTCTTTTATTGTTAGTCTCTACCTTAGTTGTAACAAGAGGTTCATCAAAATCAGGATGTGGGTTGGCAGTTCTGCAGCAAAAACAACAAGTTGAATTGGGTCTATTGTAGGTAAAGTTAGGTTTTGTCATTACTTGTAATGTTCTCTTCTAGAGCCCATTTCATTTACTCTCTTTCGCCATGCTTTGTAACTTCCTGGCTTAAGGTTTTGTCTCATTAATAGTTTAACATCTTTTTCGCTAATATTGTGTTGTGCCTTTATATTTGAAAAAGATATGTGATCGCTCAGAGCCATCTCTATAATTTCACTGACGTCGCTTTCTTTCATTAATTAACCCATGGAAAGTTAATTGCATTGTTAAGGTCGATAACTTTGCATGGAACAAATTCGTTATCATTTATCCTCTTTTTTTGACAATCATTTTGTCCAACGTTAAATTTCTGATCTGGCATAAAAGATCTTCGTCCTGATGGGTCACACGCATCTAACATATCTGTTCTGCCAGTCCATTCAAATATTTGTGATTGTATCCATTCTTTTTGACTCTGAACTAATTGTAAAATTTCATACATATATTTACCATCATCCATGCCATTGCCATGTAAACCATGGACTACATTCTTGCCACATTTTCCACAATTTAAAATAATTTTTAAGAGATTCAAATCCATTAATTTGCCTTTACAACAACTAGTTTAGTATATCAGAAACGCACCGTTACATAAACATTTATTCTATTGCTCAGTTAGGTATTAAACACCCCTCAGCAAAACTACTCCACAGTGACTGATTTAGCTAAATTTCGGGGCTGGTCAACGTCTGTGCCTTTAGTTATCGCCGTATAGTATGCAAGTAATTGCATTGGGATAGCGTAAACAATTGGTGCAAAGAGGTGAGTAATTTTTGGCATTTCTATAACTTCCCATAAACCCTCAGAAGCAACTTTGGAGCCTTCACGATCTGTTACAAGTATTACCTTACCATCTCTTGCCATAACCTCATGCATGTTTGAAATTGTTTTCTCAAATAAATCATTAGTGGGAGCAATTACGACTACAGGAACTTTATTATCTATTAAGGCGATTGGTCCATGCTTTAATTCTCCAGAGGCAAAACCCTCTGCGTGTATATAACTAATTTCTTTTAGTTTGAGGGCACCCTCTAACGCTAGTGGGTGCATCACCCCTCTACCAAGGAATAACATGTTTGTAATTTTTGAAAGTTTTCGAGAGATTTTTTCAATTTTTGGACTCGTATCTAAAACATCATTCTGCAAACTAGCTAAGTGGCGTAAGTTTGAGAGTTGGATTTGCAATTGACGAGGAGACATGTTTTTTTGCTCTGTTGCAACTTTTAAAGCTAAAATTGCAAGTACTGCTAATTGATTAGTAAAACCCTTAGTGGATGCAACACTGATCTCTGGACCTGCTAAAATTGGAATAGCTAGGTCACTTTCTCTAGCAATAGAGCTTTCAGAAACATTTACGATAGAGATAACTTTTTTAGCATGTATTTTTGCGTATCTTAAGGCTGCTAATGTATCTGCTGTTTCACCTGACTGGCTTACAAAAATTGCGAGAGTATTTTTTGTGAGTGGTGGCTCTCGATATCTAAACTCTGACGCGATATCGACTTCAACAGGAATGCGTGAAAATTTCTCAAACCAATATTTGGCAGTCGCACATGCTAGGTAAGCGGTTCCGCAGGCGACCATGGTAATTCTTTCGATTTTTTCTAAGTCTATTTCAGAACAATTAATTGTAATCGAATTTCCATCTGCTGAGATATATCTATTGATGACTCGGGAGAGAGCTTCAGGTTGCTCAAATATTTCTTTCAACATAAAATGTTTAAACCCATCTTTACTGCTCCGGATCTGATCAGGTTTAATTTTATTGATTTTACGTTCAACAAGATTATCGGACTGATTAAATATTTTAACACTGTTTCGCTGGATAACAGCACAGTCACCTTCTTCTAAATAGGAAATTTTGTTTGTTAGAGGGGATAGAGCAATAGCGTCAGAGCCGACAAACATTTCGCCTTTACCATAACCGATGGCTAAAGGAGATCCTTGTCTCGCAGCAATCATTAAATCAGGTTCTTCTGAAAAAAGGAAACATAGAGCGAATGCTCCCTGCAATAGTGGCAAAGTTTCTTTTACTGCCTTAGTTGGGTGCATGCCATCTTTCATAAACTTATGTACTAGATGAGAAATAACTTCTGTATCAGTTTCAGACTCAAATTTTGCACCCTCTGCTATCAGCCCAGACTTTAGATCATTAAAGTTTTCGATTATTCCATTATGGACCACCGCTACTGATGTTCCTGATTGATGTGGGTGAGAGTTTAAAGTTGTTGGTGCTCCATGAGTGGCCCACCTAGTATGCCCAATACCCGATTTACCTGATAGCGGATTACGTACTAAATGATCTGAAAGGTTGAGAAGCTTTCCAACGGATCTTCTCCTGTCAAGCTTTCCTAAATTAACTGTTGCTATTCCAGCGCTATCGTACCCCCGATACTCTAAGCGTTTTAGAGACTCCAATATAAGGGGGGATACTTCATTTTTACCTAATATACCTACTATGCCACACATTCAGTTATCTTTTGATTTCTTTTTTGACTTAAGGAGAGCAACCAGTTTTTTAACGTATCCTGGCTTATTTACTTGCTTCACTCTACCAATAGCAAGATTTCCACTTGGGATGGACTCAGTTACAATAGTTCCTGAGGCAGTCATAGAGTTATCTCCAACTGATACAGGAGCCACAAGTAAAGTATTTGAGCCTATAAAAACGTCATTTCCAATTTCTGTAATATGCTTACTTATACCATCATAGTTACAAGTTATCGTCCCAGCACCTATATTGGAATTTTCTCCTATAGTGGTGTCACCAATATAAGATAGATGATTAATTTTTGATTTTGCACTTATTGTTGAATTTTTTATTTCAACAAAGTTACCCACTTTTACATCTTCGCTTAATTCGGTTCCTGGACGCAATCTTGCAAACGGGCCTATCTGTGCCCCTTTAGAAATATGACATCCTTCTAAATGACAAAATGGTAAAATTTCAGCCCCAGATTCAATAGTGACCCCTGGTCCAAAAACTACATTAGGTCCTATACAGGCTTCACGGCCTATTTCGGTGTCAAAAGAAAAATAGGTGGTCTCCGGTTGGCTTAATGTCACACCATTTTCGATTATACGTTCGCGCGCCCTTATTTGGAAAGTGTGTTCAGCACTGGATAACTCAGAACGAGTATTAATACCTAATGTCTCCGCTTCATCACAACACACTACCTTAATTGATAGATTTTGATCTTTTGCAGCTTCAACAATGTCTGTAAGGTAGTACTCTTGGTTGGCATTTTCATTAGTAATGTTACTCAGTAATTGGAAAAGAATTTTGTTCTCTGTATAAAGTACCCCTGAGTTACAAAGGGTGATCTTTAATTGTTCAGTAGTTGCATCTTTGGCTTCTATAATGCTGATTAATTGATCATTTTCTATTATTAACCTGCCGTAATTACCAGGATGTTTACTTTTGAAGCCTAATACTACCAGGTCAGTCCCACTCTCTTTTTCTTCGATGAGCAACTCGAGAGTATCTGGTGAGATAAAAGGAACGTCTCCATACAGTATAAGTGTGTTTCCAGTAAAGTTCTTTAGCATTTTCTCGGCGCACTTAACCGCGTGACCAGTGCCTTTTTGCTCTATTTGTCTGACAAAATCTATTTCAGGCTCAAGTTCACTTATCTCTTGTTCAACTCGTTCGGCACCATACCCCGTTATTACAATTATTCTATCTGGATCTAATGATTTTGCTGTTCTAAGAGTATGCATTATCATTGGTGCACCAGCTATTTTGTGCATCACTTTTGGGGTCTCTGAATTCATCCTTTCTCCGCGCCCGGCAGCTAATATTACTATTGCACGTTCCATTTGAGTACTCTTTTATAATTTCCTATGTTCATAATCTTATCGCGCTAGTTTGCAAGTATTGATCTGTAACTTCTGGTTTCATCATATTACAGTGAAAGAAAAATTTGTAGAATGGAAAAATTAATGAAAACAATAATTTTTGATCTAGATGGTACATTAGCTGATACCAGTGAGGATCTACTTAATGCCGCTAACAGTTGTTTTAAAAAACTTGGATTTGATGGGACTCTTAATTTGGTAGACCACTCCCACATAGCATTAAAAGGTGGGCGGGCCTTATTGAAAGCAGGATTTGACTTAGCAAAGGTGGTTTATAATGAAAGTGATATCACTCGAGAGTATCCACTTTTTATTAAAACATATGAAGAAAACTTAAGTGTTCATACATTCTTTTATCCGAGAGTTCGAGAAACTATATTAGTTTTAAAAAAGGCTGGTTTTTTAGTTGGTATCTGTACCAATAAGCCGGAGTACTTGGCAGAAAAATTATTGGTTAGTCTAAATTTTCGTGAAGAATTTGGTTCATTAGTTGGAGCGGATACAATTGCATTTAAAAAACCACGCCCTGAGCCTTATATTGAAGCTGTTCAGAGGTGTGGTGGAGATGTAAAGCGATCGTTGTTAGTAGGTGATACATTAACAGATTATGATACCGCACGAGCTGCAGGCGTTCCAATAGTTTTAGTTGATTTTGGTCCTGGAAAATTTGAAATAAATTCGCTAAATCCAGATGCTTTTCTATCTGATTATAAAGACTTACTAGAAATTTCTAATACTCTAATTCCTTAGTATCACTATAAGAAAAGGTTTTTAATTTGCTGATAGATACTGTGCAAAAGCTAAACATGGCTTCTTAATTTTTTTGGTTTTCTTTTTACTAGGTAAAGAATGGCAGAGGGATTAAGTTTTTTAAATAGCGTATCAAGATAGGAGCTTGTTTCATGATCCTATTTTGATACTTTCTAATTCCTAGTTACAGCGCTTCTTGATTTCAAAATGATCTTTTTATTGCTTAACTCGTACGTATCGATATGTAATAATTTTCTTATATGATAGCAAAGTTTTTGTTTTATTTATGGCTGATCCTATTTTATTTTGCTATAAGAACATTAAAGTTCAGTAATTAAGAGGCTTTAATGGAAGAAATTTTTGATGGAAGTTTTACTCAACAAGAGCCAATTTCAGAAATTGCCATATCAGCAGCACTTAGAGTGCTAAGATCTGGTAGATTGCATAGATATAATGTTATTGAGGGTGAAGTTGCTGAGACAACTCTTTTAGAAGAAGAGTTTGCGCGATTAATAGGCTCCAAATATTCATTAGCAGTGGCATCAGGTGGATATGCTATGGGGTGTGCTTTAAGAGCGATAGGGGTAAAAGCTGGGGATTTTGTTTTATCAAACGCATTTACTCTAGCACCAGTCCCAGGAGCTATAGCAGGTGTTGGTGCCCTACCTGTTTTTGTCGATACTGTAGATAATCTAACAATAGATTTAGAGGATTTGGAACAGAAAATTAAAAGCTCTGATTCAAAAGTATTACTGTTGTCGCATATGCGAGGCCACATCTGTGATATGGATAAATTAATGGCAATTTGTAATACACATAATGTAAAAGTAATTGAAGATTGCGCTCATACAATGGGAGCCTCCTGGGCTGGTGTTGCTTCTGGTCGTCATGGGATAATCGGTTGTTATTCTTGTCAAACATATAAGCACCTTAATTCTGGGGAAGGAGGTTTATTAGTAACTGATGATGATGAGGTTATCGCTAGAGCAATAGTTTTATCTGGGTCATATATGTTATTTGAACAACATCGATCTATTCCAGATCTGGCTGTATTTGAGAAGATCAAACTTGAAACCCCCAATATTTCTGGACGCATGGACAATCTTAGAGCGGCAATTCTAAGGCCGCAGCTTAGCGATCTAAGGGATAGAGTTTCTAGGTGGAATGAGCGTTATAAAATAATTGAAGATGGGCTTAGAAATGTGCCTATAATAAAAATTATAGAAAGGGCTGAGGATGAGGCCTATGTTGGTTCATCTTTGCAGTTTAAAATACCAAAAACTAATGGCAATCAAATACAGATTTTCTTAAATGGTTGTATGAAAAGGGGTGTTGAACTGAAATGGTTTGGAGCTAGCGCCCCAAAAGCATTTACATCGAAATATGACAGTTGGGCATATATTGAACCTCAAGAACTAGTAAATACCGATAGAATACTTTCTGGTCTTATAGATATGCGTTTGCCACTTACTTTCAGTTTAAAGGACTGTCAGATCGTTGCTAGAATTATTTCTAGCGAAGCTATGAAACTATCCAAAGCGTAAAAGCTGGTATATAAAAAGATAGACTTTTTTCTGATTACTATATAAATGAACAAACGTTCAATTAATGGATTACTGGTATGTTTAATAATTCTATGACTTTTGATTTAGGTGACGAAGTTAATGCTCTTCGAGAGACTGTTAATAAGTGGGCTCAAGCACGCTTGCGGCCAATAGCAGTGAAGATTGATAAGGAGAATCAATTTCCAATAGAGTTATGGCAGGAAATGGGAGATTTAGGACTTCTTGGAGTTACTGTTGGTGAGGATTATGGTGGTGCTGGTATGTCCTATCTTGCACATGTTATTGTTGTAGAAGAAATTGCTCGAGCATCTGCGTCGGTTTCTCTTAGCTATGGAGCGCATTCTAACTTATGCGTAAATCAAATAAACTTGAATGGGACAGAAGAGCAAAAGAGAAAGTTTTTACCCAACTTATTGTCTGGGGTACATGTTGGATCTCTTGCGATGAGTGAGGCTGGGGCAGGTTCTGACGTAGTGTCAATGCAATTGAAAGCAGAAAAACAGAACGATCATTATAAGCTTAATGGGTCCAAGTATTGGATAACGAATGGCCCGGAAGCTTCAACGTTAATTGTTTATGCCAAAACTAATCCAGAACTGGGCTCTAAGGGAATTACTGCTTTTATAATAGAAAAAGAAATGCATGGTTTTAGTGCAGGCGCTCATTTTGATAAATTAGGAATGCGGGGGTCAAACACAGCTGAACTAATTTTTAATAACGTTAAAGTCCCATTTGAAAATGTATTGGGTGAGGAAAATAAAGGTGTAAAAGTACTGATGTCGGGGCTGGACTATGAGCGGGTAGTTCTTGCCGGTATAGGTACTGGAATTATGGCAGCTTGTTTAGATGAAGTGATGCCTTACGTGTCACAACGAAAACAGTTTGGAGAGCCGATTGGTAGCTTTCAATTAATGCAAGGAAAAATTGCAGATATGTATACTGCAATGAATTCAGCTAGGGCTTATGTTTACGAAGTTGCTAAAGCTTGCGACAGGGGAGAAGTAACTAGGCAAGATGCGGCAGCATGCGTCTTATATTCATCCGAAGAGGCTATGAAGCAGGCTCATCAAGCTGTCCAAGCAATGGGTGGTGCTGGGTTTATGGCGGATTCTCCTGTTGCACGAATTTTTAGAGATGCAAAACTTATGGAAATAGGGGCAGGTACTTCAGAAATAAGAAGAATGTTAATAGGTCGTGAACTCATGGAAAGTATAAACTAACACAACTAATAAACGTAATAATTTTAAAGAGTAAAACTTAGATATATTGAGGTAAAAGTGCAATTAACAAGTTCAATATCAGTAAATTCTGAATCTTTTAAAAGTAATTATCGAGCAAACATTGATGCTCTCAACGTTTGTAAAGAAATTTCTACAAAAATATCAAAAGGCGGTCCAGAGAAATCTAGAGAGAGACATGTCGCTAGAGGAAAAATGTTGCCTCGAGATAGAATCTCAAATCTGCTAGATCCTGGATCACCTTTTTTGGAGATAGGAGCAACAGCGGCATATGACTTATATGGTAATGAGGCTCCATGTGCCGGCATAATAACTGGTATTGGTCGTATCCATGGTCAGGATATAATGGTTGTTTGCAATGATGCTACCGTAAAAGGTGGAACCTATTTCCCTTTAACTGTAAAAAAACACCTTCGAGCTCAAGAAATTGCAGAGGAGTGCAGTCTGCCTTGTGTTTACTTAGTTGATAGTGGAGGAGCCCACCTTCCAAGCCAGGATGAAGTTTTTCCTGATCGAGACCACTTTGGACGTATTTTTTACAATCAGGCTAGAATGAGTGCTAAATCAATTCCTCAGGTGGCTGTTGTTATGGGGTCCTGTACAGCTGGTGGAGCTTATGTTCCTGCTATGTCTGATGTTACAATAATTGTAAAAAACCAAGGAACTATTTTTTTAGCTGGACCGCCATTAGTCGAGGCGGCAACAGGCGAAATTGTCTCCTCTGAGGAACTTGGTGGCGGAGACGTTCACACTCGATTGTCAGGAGTTGCTGACTACTTAGCAGAAGACGATATGCAAGCTTTGGAAATGGCAAGAAGGTCGGTGCGTTCGTTTAATAGGGCCCGACCATTATCTGTAAAGTGGGAAACACCTGAAGACCCATGTTTTGATCCAGACGAACTTCTTGGGATCATACCTAAATATTTAAAGACAGTATTTGATATTCGAGAAGTTATTTCTAGAATTGTTGATGGATCTAGGTTTGATGAGTTTAAATCTCGTTATGGAGAAACTTTGGTAACTGGTTTTGCGCATTTGAATGGATGCCCTGTAGGCATAATTGCAAATAATGGAGTTTTGTTTTCTGAGGCTGCTCAAAAAGGTACTCATTTTGTGGAAATATGCTCTCAACGTAAAATTCCCCTGATATTTCTACAGAATATAACAGGGTTTATGGTTGGTAAGAAATATGAGAATGAAGGTATCGCAAGGCATGGTGCCAAATTAGTGGCGGCGGTAGCCACAACAGCTGTACCGAAGATAACGTTGATCGTAGGTGGATCATTTGGTGCTGGAAATTATGGGATGGCTGGTAGAGCTTATCAACCCAGATTTCTGTGGACATGGCCAAATTCTCGAATATCTGTTATGGGAGGTGAACAAGCGGCTAGTGTATTAGCCACTGTAAAGCGTCGAGCAATTGAACAGTCTGGCAAAAGCTGGTCCCTTAAAGAAGAGGAGAAATTCAAGGCTCCTACAATAGATATGTTTGCTAGACAGTCGCATCCTCTTTACGCTTCAGCTAGGCTTTGGGATGATGGTATAATTGATCCACGAAAGACAAGGGAGGTTTTGGCTTTAAGCCTCTCAATATCTTTAAATACTAAAGTCAAAAAAACCACTTTTGGTATATTTAGGATGTAAGCTTATGTTCTCAAAAATCTTAATTGCGAATAGGGGAGAGATTGCTTGTAGAGTGATTAATACCTGTAGACGGATGGGCATCAAAACTGTTGCGGTCTACTCAGATATTGACCGTGCTTCTCGACACACTTTGATGGCAGATGAAAGTTATTTGATACCTAGTGAAAATCCAAACACTAGCTATTTATTGGGTCGCGAAATTATTGCGATAGCCAAACAAACAAATTCTGAGGCTATTCACCCTGGTTATGGGTTTCTCTCTGAAAATGCTGAATTTGCGAAGATTGTTGAAGAAGCTGGAATAGTTTTTATTGGGCCTTCATCAGATGCCATAGCTACAATGGGCTTAAAAGATCGAGCTAAAAGTTTAATGGAAAAGGTAGGAGTTCCAGTAGTTCCTGGGTATCATGCAAAGGAGCAAAAAAATTTAGCGAAAATTGCAGCCAACATAGGTTATCCGCTAATAATAAAGGCTATTGCAGGTGGTGGAGGTAGAGGGATGCGCTTGGTTGAGAAACCAGATGAATTCCAAAACTTATTGTCTGAGGCTAAATCTGAAGCGTCAAAATTCTTTGGTAATGACAGAGTAATAATTGAAAAATATATACAAAAACCTCGTCATATTGAGGTGCAAGTTTTTGGTGACGGAAATAGGGTTATTGCATTATTCGAGCGAGATTGCAGCCTACAACGTAGACATCAAAAAATCATTGAAGAGGCACCAGCGCCTGGGATTTCTTTAGTAATGAGAAAGGCTTTATGCGATGCAGCCATTAAAACTGCAGAGGCAGTATCTTACAAAGGTGCAGGGACGGTAGAATTTATTGTTGATACGTCTAGAGGCTTATCTGAGGATAAATTTTATTTTTTAGAAATGAATACAAGACTTCAAGTTGAACACTCGGTAACAGAAGCTATTTTAAAATTAGATTTGGTGGAGTGGCAGATGCGGATTGCATTTGGTGAAGAGTTACCACTTAGGCAAGATGAGTTAAAAATACAGGGTCATGCTATTGAGGCAAGGATATACGCAGAAGATGTTCAAGCAGGGTTTTTACCAGATTCAGGAATTATTGAAAAAATAGTTTATCCAAAAAATGTTAGAATCGATACTGGTATTTCTGAAGGTGATAAAATTAGTACATATTATGACCCTATGATTTTAAAGATAACTGCGTTTGCAGATAGTAGACCTTCGGCTATTGAAGCATTAAAACGTGCTTTATTAGAAACATATATTATGGGTGTAAAAACAAATTTAGATTTTCTAAACCGGCTTTTAAACCTGTCAGAGTTTTCTAATGAGAGTTTTGATACAGGCTTAATTGGTAGTAATATTAAAAAATTAGTAAGTTTAAGAACGCCTACGACTGAGGTGTTAGCTTTAGCCTCAATTGGAATTCTTGGCTTGAGTAATTTAAATACTAGAAGTTTCTTAACTGGCTTTACACTTTGGGAGAATTTAACAAAGCTTGTTAAGTTTTCCAACAGCCAAGAAGAGTTTTTGACCGAAGTTGAGTGTTTGGGGGAAGACAGCTTTTTAGTTAAGGTAGAAGAAAATATCCATGAAATTAGCTATGATAGAACGGGCTGGACCATTGATGGCCAAAATACACAGTTTTTATTTTGGCAAAGTAAAAGTTATTTTTCTGTAATTTGTAAGTTTAAGTACGACTTTCACAGCAAGGATTTGTTGATAGCGTCCTCAGAAAATTCCGACGATGACCAACTTGTTATAGCACCAATGCCAGGACAAATTTCAGAAATATATGTTAATGAGGGTGACTTAGTTCTTAAAGGAGACAGATTGGTAGTTTTAGAGTCGATGAAGATGGAACATGCTATTTCTGCAAATATGAGTGGAAAAATAGAGAGTGTTTTAGTTTCAAAGGGTCAAAAAGTAGACAATAAGGATCTGTTGTTAAGAATTCATCTAAAATGCGATGATGAGTAGTTTAGGACTATCGATCGGTATTATAAATTAGTAATAGGTAAATAGAGTGGGCATTATGTTTGATCATGTAACAATAGTAGAGGTTGGACCGAGAGATGGCTTGCAAAATGAACCAAAAACTATTGGGTTAGATGAAAAGGTAAATCTAATAAACCTTTTATCAACCTCTGGGCTTAAACAAATTGAAGTTGGAAGTTTTGTAAACCCTCAGATGGTACCTCAGATGGCGGATAGTGGATTAGTTTTTTCCAAAATCACTCGACGTCCAGATGTCTCGTATTCTGCTCTTGTACCAAACTTAAAGGGATATGAGCAGGCAAAGAAATTTGTACCAGACGCAATTGCAATTTTTTGTAGCGCGTCAGAGAGCTTTTCTAAAGCTAACCTCAATGCCAGTATCGATGAGAGTTTTAAGCGAATTTCACAATTTATTTCTCGTGCAGAACAAGACGGTATCTTAGTGCGAGGGTATGTCTCTTGTGTGACTGATTGTCCTTTTGAAGGACCTGTCCCAGCAAGTAATGTGGCTAAAGTAGTTGCTAAATTGAGAGAATTTAATTGTTATGAAATTTCGTTGGGGGATACTTTAGGAAAAGGATCACCTGAAACGATAGATAAAATGATAGATAATGTTCTTAATGAGGTTTCGGTAGAAATATTAGCTGGGCATTTTCATGATACTTCGGGACTTGCACTTAAAAACATTCAGGTATCTCTAGAAAGAGGAATTCGTGTTTTTGATACTGCGGTCGGTGGATTAGGAGGTTGCCCTTTTGCTCCCGGTGCACCAGGAAATGTAGCGACGGAGTCAGTTTTAGAGTATGTCCAAGAAAAAGGTTTTAAGACAGGGGTCGATATGAAAGTTATAATGCAGGCAGCAAAACTGGCGAGAGATATGCGTCATGTTTGAAACGATAAACTTTAAAATAGACAAGCGTGATGTTGGGGTGCTTGAGTTAAATAGACCAGAAAAGCACAATGCTCTATCATCTACTATGATCAGTGAGTTGGCTGAGGTTACTAAGTTTATAAATAATGAAAAGACTCTTCGTGTTGTTGTATTGAAGGGGAACGGACCCTCATTTTGTGCAGGGGCTGATTTAGAATGGATGCAGGAACAAATGGGGGCAAGTGCCAACCAACGTGGACTTGAAGCAAAGAAACTAGCTAACATGCTAGGTGGGCTTAATTCACTGCTAAAGCCATTAATTGGTTTAGTTCATGGTAACGTCTTTGGGGGAGGTGTGGGATTGGCAAGTGTTTGTGATGTAGTTGTGGCTTTAGATGATTCAAAATTTGGTTTTACAGAGACTAGACTTGGTTTAATTCCAGCGACTATTGGACCATATGTAATTCGCCGAATGACGGAAGCTAAAGCTCGAACCGTTTTTATGTCCAGTCGAATTTTTGGAGCAAATGAAGCAAAAGATCTTAACATTGTACACCGAATTACCAGTGGTGAATTAAAAGAAAAGTCACTAGAAATGGAGGTCATTCCATATCTAGGCTGTGTGTCGGGTGCAGTTGAAAAAGCTAAGGAACTAGCTTTGTGTTTAAGCGGGGTGCCTAGCAAAGATGAAATAGACTACTCTGTGTCGATGTTGGTTCGCCAGTGGGAAAGTGAGGAAGCTAAAAAGGGAATCAAATCTTTTTTTGATAAAAAACTACTTCGTAGATAATTGTGAGCTGTCCAATTTAAATTATATTAGTTTCAAAATGTAGCAGTAAATTATACATTTACTAATCTAATTATTAAAAAAACCTCGATAACGCTATTACCTCTGTTGACGGCTGAGAGGGGTAGTCGTAAACAGCTCTTGGTCGCAAAGATTATTATGTTTTATGATACCGATTCAGGGAGAATATTTGTGGACGGACTTTTGCAGGAATACTTACCTATTATTATTTTATTAGGGATGGCAATTGGTCTTGGAGTTATTTTGCTTTTAGCCGCATTTTTTTTGGCTGTCCGAAGTCCAGACGCAGAAAAAGTCTCTGCCTATGAATGTGGTTTTGCAGCATTCGATGACGCGAGAATGAAGTTTGATGTAAGGTTTTATTTAGTCGCGATTCTATTTATCATATTTGATCTAGAAATAGCATTTTTATTTCCTTGGGCGGTAGCATTTAAGGATATTAGTTTCTTAGGGTTTTGGTCTATGATGGCATTTTTAACTGTTCTTACAGTTGGGTTTGCGTATGAATGGAAAAAAGGGGCTTTAGAATGGCAGTAGCTACAGGGCTTAATACTGCTGGATTTGATAAGGAAGTGGCAACCCAGGAACTGAATGCAGAATTACAAGATAAGGGTTTTTTATTAACATCTACAGAAAGCGTAATTAACTGGGCTCGGACTGGTTCCTTACACTGGATGACTTTTGGTTTGGCATGTTGTGCTGTAGAGATGATGCACACATCTATGCCAAGATATGATTTGGAAAGATTCGGAACAGCCCCACGCGCAAGTCCTCGTCAATCTGACTTGATGATTGTTGCTGGTACGTTAACAAATAAAATGGCTCCAGCTTTAAGAAAAGTTTATGACCAAATGCCGGAACCTAGATATGTTATTTCTATGGGTTCATGTGCAAATGGTGGAGGTTATTATCATTATAGTTACTCGGTAGTTAGAGGCTGTGATAGAATTGTTCCAGTAGATCTATACGTGCCAGGGTGCCCACCAACAGCTGAAGCGTTACTTTATGGTATCTTGCAGCTTCAACGCCGTATTCGACGTACAGGCACAATTGTTAGATGAAGCGGTGTCCATGAGTTCAGAAAATTTAATAAAATTAGACTCGTATATAACTAAAAAACATACTGAGAGTGTTGCCTCATCTGGCATAGCTTTTAATGAGCTCTCGGTCACTATTGTATTATCTTCATTAATTTCTTTTACTGAGTTCTTAAAAACCGATCCACATTGTAAGTTTTCGACACTTGTAGATATAACGGTTGTTGATTATCCGAACAAAGAGCACAGATTTGAATTAGTATACCACTATTTATCAATGTACTTAAATCATCGTATTAGGGTAAAGATTGAAGTAAAAGAAACAGAAGTCATACCTTCTATCATAGAAATTTTTCCTGCTGCAAATTGGTTTGAGAGAGAAATCTTTGATATGTTTGGACTCCTGTTCTCTGGGCACCCAGACCTTAGAAGAATTTTAACTGACTATGGTTTTAAAGGTCACCCTCTTAGAAAAGATTTCCCAACTAGCGGTTACGTTGAATTAAGGTATGATGAGGAAAGAAAAAGAGTAGTCTATGAACCGGTAGAACTTGCACAAGAATACAGACAATTTGATTTCATGTCCCCATGGGAAGGGGCAGAATATATTTTATCAAAGGATCAAGTAAATAAAGAATCCGAGGGTGAGAAATGAGTAGTTCTAGTTTAGAAGAAAATTTACTTGAAGAGCATAAAATTCGAAACTTCAATATAAATTTTGGCCCTCAACATCCTGCTGCACACGGTGTCCTGCGTCTAGTTTTGGAGCTCGATGGAGAAATTGTAGAGCGGTGCGACCCTCATATAGGATTACTTCATAGAGGTACTGAGAAACTTATGGAGAGTAGAACATATCTACAAAATTTACCATATTTTGATAGACTGGATTATGTGTCTCCGATGAATCAAGAACATGCTTGGTGCTTAGCTATTGAAAAGCTAACTAAGACACCTGTGCCTTATAAGGCATCACTAATTAGAGTTCTTTATAGTGAAATTGGACGAATTCTTAATCATTTATTAAATGTAACTACACAGGCTATGGATGTTGGCGCTTTAACTCCGCCATTATGGGGTTTTGAAGAGAGAGAAAAGCTGATGGTCTTTTACGAAAGAGCATCTGGAGCTAGATTGCATGCTGCTTATTTTCGTCCGGGCGGAGTTCATCGTGATTTGCCTGTTGATCTACTTGATGATATTGAAGCTTGGTGTGGGACATTCCCGGCAGTCCTTGATGATATTGATGGTTTATTGACTGAAAATCGTATTTTTAAACAAAGAAATGTTGATATAGGCATTGTTTCTCAACAAGATATACTCGATTTTGGATTTTCAGGGGTTATGGTTCGTGGGTCAGGCCTTGCATGGGATTTAAGAAAATCACAACCGTATGAGTGTTATGAAGAGTTTGATTTTAACATCCCTGTAGGTAAAAGTGGTGACTGTTACGACAGGTATTTGGTGCGAATGGAAGAAATGCGTCAATCTATGTCTATAATCCTGCAAGCCATACAGAAAATCCGTTTAGAAGACGGAGATGTTATGACTCGTGGAAAGGTGGTTCCGCCAACTAGAGCTGAAATGAAGACATCGATGGAGGCGCTAATTCATCACTTTAAGCTATATACAGAAGGATTCCATGTCCCTAAAGGAGAGGTCTATGTGGCAGTCGAGGCACCTAAAGGAGAGTTTGGTGTTTACTTGGTTGCTGATGGTACAAATAAGCCTTACCGAGTTAAGCTTAGGGCCCCTGGATTCCTCCATTTACAAGCTATTGAGTACATGTCTAAGGGGCATCAGCTTGCAGATGTCTCTGCTATTATTGGTACTATGGATGTAGTTTTTGGTGAGATAGATAGATAATGCTTAGACGTCTTCATTCAATTCAACCTGAGGCATTTGTTTTTTCAAATAAAAATAAGGCTTGGGCAAAAGAGCAAGTAAAAAAATTTCCTAAAGGTCGAGAAGCATCGGCGATAATTCCGCTTCTTTGGCGAGCACAAGAACAGGAAGGTTGGCTGTCTCGTCCAGCTATTGAATACGTCGCGGATTTCCTTGGCATGAATTATATTAGGGCACTCGAAGTAGCTACATTTTATTTTATGTATCATCTAAAGCCGGTTGGGTCAGTTGCCCATATACAGGTTTGTGGAACTACTTCATGTATGATTTGTGGTTCAGAGAATTTAATGGATATTTGTAAGGAATCGATATCGCCTGAGCAAAACACCTTAAGTGAGGACGGTAAATTTAGCTGGGAAGAAGTGGAATGCTTAGGTGCGTGCTCGAATGCACCTATGATTCAGATTGGTAAAGACTATTACGAGGATCTTAATACAGAAAGTTTTCAAACTATTATTGAAACATTTAGGTCTGGAAAAATCCCTCGACCAGGATCACAAACTGGTAGGTATTCCTCTGAACCATTAAAAGGGTTAACAAGTCTAAAGGACCATGAAAGTAACAAAAATCAGTTCAATGCATCAGTTCAATTATCAGAGAGTTTTGGTGACACCGTTAAAAGAATAAATCCAAATAAGATTAAAAATACAGTTGTGGATAAAAAATAATGTACCAAAAATTTATAAACGCTAGCTTTGGAAATGTAAATAATCCCTCTAAGCATGCGTCTATTGTTATTCTATCTGTAACAGTTTTTTGGATAGTGGTGCAATTATTGGGTTCAAATTATGGTTGGGATTTTCGTTTAACTTTCTTTTTCGACTTTACTGCTATTAGTGGGTTTTTATGGGCTTTATTAGTACTTGCCAGAGCATTTCAAAAAAATAATCGCAACGGGGATAATTGAGAAAATGCTACTAGATAAGGATCGAATATTTACAAATATTTATGGTATGCACGATCGCTCATTAAAGGGTGCAATGGCGCGTGGGCATTGGGATGAAACTAAAAAGATAATTCAAAAGGGTCGAGAGAGCATTATAAGTATAATGAAAGAATCTGGTTTAAGAGGAAGAGGCGGTGCTGGTTTCCCTACTGGGCTAAAGTGGTCCTTTATGCCAAAAGAAAGTGATGGTAGGCCTTCTTACTTAGTTGTTAATGCTGATGAATCTGAGCCTGGAACATGTAAAGATAGAGAAATTCTTCGTCATGACCCTCATACACTAATTGAAGGCTGTCTGATCTCTTCATTCGCAATGAATGCAAATGTTTGCTATATTTATATAAGAGGAGAGTATGTTCGGGAACGGGAGGTACTTCAGGCGGCCATAGATGAGTGCTATGATGCGAAACTCTTAGGTCGTAATGCTGCTGGCTCAGATTTTGATTTTGATTTATATCTTCATCATGGAGCTGGAGCATACATATGTGGTGAAGAGACGGCTCTTTTAGAAAGCTTAGAGGGGCGTAAAGGTATGCCGCGAATGAAGCCACCATTTCCAGCTGGGGCAGGACTGTATGGTTGCCCTACAACTGTTAATAATGTCGAATCGATTGCCGTAGTGCCTACTGTATTACGTAGGGGTGCCGAATGGTTTAAAGGCTTTGGCCGCCCCAATAATCATGGAACAAAGCTTTTCGCAATTTCTGGACATGTAAATCACCCTTGTGTCGTTGAGGAGGCTATGTCGATTACATTTGAAGAGTTAATAGACAAGCATTGTGGCGGAGTACGGGGTGGATGGAAAAATCTTAAAGCTGTAATACCTGGAGGATCCTCAGTACCGTGTTTGCCTGGCGATTTAATGCATAAAGATGCCATTATGGATTTTGATTGGCTTAGAGAAAATCAGTCTGGTTTGGGGACGGCGGCTGTAATCGTTATGGATAACAGTACAGATATAATAAAGGCAATATGGAGACTATCTAAGTTTTATAAACATGAGTCCTGTGGACAATGTACCCCTTGTAGGGAGGGTACTGGATGGATGATGCGGGTTATGGATAGATTAGTTTCTGGAGATGCGGAAGTTCATGAGATTGATATGTTGCTAGACGTCACTAAACAAGTAGAGGGACACACTATATGTGCATTAGGAGATGCTGCGGCATGGCCTATCCAAGGATTAATAAGGCATTTTAGACATGAGATTGAAGAGCGGATAGGCTCTAAAATAAGTAGAGATACCTCTGCTTTTGCTGCGGGGTAAAGAGTTTTAAATGATAAAAAAAATGTCTCTATACACCATTATTATAGTTGGTTTATTTGGTTGTGGATCCATTAACCCTTACTTTAAGGGTTTTAAAGTAAAGCCAACTGAACCACTTCCTTATAAAACGAACTTATCTTCACAAAAAAATGCTGAAGAGTTTGTTGTTTCGGTAAAAAATAAAGAACAAGGTATAGAAGAGGTTCGTGAGTCGGTAAGATTTGAAGCTACGAAATATTGCCTTCTTTATTTTGGAACCTCTGATATCAATTGGAAAATAAGTCAAATTACTCAAGATTGGGCGTTTGATAGTAATAGTGGAAAATTAATTTTTTCAGGACAGTGTGAAGTGAGATAAGTTATTAATGGCTGATTTAAGAAAAATAATAATCGATGATACTGAAGTTGAAGTGGATCCTGCTATGACCCTTATACAAGCGTGTGAGGAAGTGGGAATAGAAATTCCAAGGTTTTGTTATCACGAAAGACTTTCAATTGCTGGAAATTGCAGGATGTGTTTGGTTGAGGTTGTTGGGGGACCTCCTAAGCCGTCCGCGAGCTGTGCGATGCAGGTGAAGGACTTAAGGCCTGGACCTGAAGGGCAACCACCAGTGATTAAAACAAACTCTCCTATGGTCAGGAAAGCTCGTGAAGGCGTGATGGAGTTTTTGTTAATTAACCATCCTTTAGATTGTCCAATTTGTGACCAGGGAGGGGAGTGTGATCTTCAAGATCAGGCTATGGCTTACGGTGCAGACTTCTCTCGCTATCGAGAGCCAAAGCGCGCTAACGTAGATTTAGATTTGGGCCCATTAGTTGAGACACATATGACTAGATGTATCTCATGCACACGTTGTGTCAGATTTACAACTGAAGTTGCTGGTATCTCCCAAATGGGACAAACAGGAAGAGGTGAAGATGCTGAAATTACATCCTATTTGGGGCAAACACTAAATAGTAATATGCAGGGAAATATAATTGATTTATGCCCCGTTGGGGCGCTGGTCTCAAAGCCGTATGCTTTTACCGCCCGCTCTTGGGAGCTAAGTAAAACTGAATCAATAGACGTCATGGACTCTCTGGGGGCTAATATTAGAATTGATACAAAAGGTCGAGAAGTTATGAGGATTCTTCCACGTAATCATGATGGGATTAACGAGGAGTGGATTTCTGATAAAACTCGATTTGTCTGGGACGGTTTGAGATTACAGAGGCTAGATACTCCGTACATACGGGATAATGGGAAGTTAAGGGAAGCATCTTGGGCTGAAGCTATAGATTTTGCTGTGGAAAATATTAGAGATAAACAGCTAGCTGCTATTGTTGGTGATCTGAGCTCAGTCGAAGCAGCTTTTGCTCTAAAGACTCTGGTTGATAGCTTAGATGGGTCCACTGAGTGTCGTGTTGACGGGATTGATTTCCCACCGAAAAATCGTTCGGCTTATGTTGGTAATGTTAGTATAGAAGAAATTGATAACGCTAAAGAAATTATAATCATTGGAGCTAACCCAGCTAATGATTCACCTGTTTTAAATTCTCGTATAAGAAAAGCCTGGTTGAATGGTTGCAAGGTGAGTCTTATCGGAGATGAAATAGACCTTACGTTTGATTATCAATACTTAGGTGCTGATAGAGATTGTTTGGATAAGCTGACTAATAGTAAAGATTCTATTGTAATTGTTGGTATTGGCGCTTTGTCAGATGGAGATGTTCTGGAAGTTCTAGCTAAGTGCATGGCCATTTCAAGTCGTATGCTAATCTTACATGCTTCGGCTGGAAGGGTGGGAGCACTAGATGTCGGATGTGTGACTGAAGGGGGATTGAAAACCTTGTTAGACGGCGCTGAAGTAATTTTGAATTTAGGAGCAGACGAAATCTTAATAGAGGAGGGTCCCTTTGTTATATATCAGGGCTCCCATGGAGATAGAGGGGCCCACAGAGCTGATATAATATTCCCCTCAGCGGCCTACACCGAAGAGGATGGTATTTTTGTAAATACAGAGGGTAGGCCACAACTTGCACTACGAGCAGGGTTCCCTCCTGGCGAGGCTAAGGAGAATTGGGCAATCATAAGAGCTCTATCTGGCGCACTTGGCAAACCGTTACCATTTGATACCCTTTCAGAGCTTCGCAAAAACCTTTTTGAAGCAGTACCACATTTAGAGAAATTAGATGTGGTTCCTGAGAATAAAAGGGATGTAATAAATGTAATGAAGATTAAGAATAAGAATATTAATTGTGATGAAATTGATTTTTATAGATCTAACCCAATTGTGCGGGCGAGTAAGGTAATGGCTAAGTTAAGTGCTCTAAATAAAACAAAAAAAGTTACGAGATTGTAAAGGAATGATATATATCAAGAGAAATATCAATATACTATGGAACATTTCATGAGTGATTTTCTGACTACTGGGCCTGGTATATTTTTTTTAATAGTAATTCAGTGCTTGGGCATAATTGGCTTTGTGATGATTTCACTCCTATTTTTGGTTTATAGTGATAGAAAAATATGGGCAGCTGTTCAGATGCGTCGTGGTCCAAACGTGGTGGGCGTCTGGGGTTTGTTACAGTCTGTAGCTGACGCTCTTAAATATATATTGAAAGAGATAGTTATACCTGCTGGAGCTGATAAGGCAGTTTTCATTTTGGCTCCATTGTTAAGCTTTGTACTCGCTATGATGCTGTGGGCTGTTATACCTTTTAACCCCAACTGGGTGTTGGCTGATATAAACGTAGCTATATTATATGTTTTTGCGATAGGTTCACTAGAGGTTTACGGTGTTATAATGGGGGGCTGGGCATCTAACTCTAAGTACCCCTTTCTTGGTGCTCTAAGATCTGCCGCACAAATGATCTCTTACGAGGTGTCAATTGGTTTAATAATAATAGGAGTTGTAATTTCCACAGGGTCTTTAAATTTCTCTGATATAGTGATTGCACAACAAGGAAATTTAGGGTTTTTAAATTGGTACTGGCTTCCTCATTTTCCTATGGTTATACTATTTTTTGTATCTGCTTTAGCTGAAACAAATAGACCACCTTTTGATTTGCCTGAAGCAGAATCAGAGTTGGTCGCAGGTTATCAGGTTGAGTACTCTTCAACCCCGTTTTTATTATTCATGGCTGGAGAGTATATTGCGATATTCTTAATGTGCGCACTTATCTCTCTTCTATTTTTTGGAGGTTGGTTGTCGCCGTTTCCATTCTTACCAGATGGCCCACACTGGATGATCCTTAAAATGGCGTTCTTCTTCTTTATGTTTTCCATGGTAAAGGCAGTGGTTCCAAGATATCGATACGATCAATTAATGAGATTAGGTTGGAAGGTTTTTCTACCACTTTCGTTAGGGTGGGTGGTTATAGTTGCGTTTTTGGCCAAATTTGAGATGTTTGGTGGTTCGTATGCAAGATGGGCGATTGGAGGGTAATATGGCAGTTAGTATAAAGAGAAGGGTTAAATATTTTCTATTATTTGATTTTTTAAAAGGTTTTAGTTTGGGTTTTAAGTATTTTTTTTCACCCAAAGTAACCTTAAACTATCCTCATGAGAAAGGCCCACTGTCTTCGCGGTTTAGAGGTGAGCATGCCTTAAGACGTTATCCGAATGGCGAAGAGCGTTGTATTGCGTGCAAACTGTGTGAAGCTGTTTGTCCTGCGCAGGCAATTACTATTGATGCTGAGCCTAGGGATGATGGCTCGAGACGTACTACACGTTATGACATTGATATGACGAAATGTATTTATTGTGGATTTTGTCAAGAAGCTTGCCCAGTAGATGCCATAGTTGAAGGACCTAATTTCGAGTTTGCGACCGAGACTCGAGAAGAACTTTTTTATGATAAAGAAAAGTTACTATCTAACGGTGATCGTTGGGAATCAGAAATCGCACGGAATATTGAAATAGACGCACCATACAGATGATAGTTATTCAACAACCATATCAATCTGAATTAAATTTAGAAATCATGTACTTTGCATTTTTAGGAAATGTGCAATCTATCATAAAAAACAGGGATAAAAAATAAATGTTACTCATAGACATTTCATTTTATGTATTTTCTACGATAATCATAAGTTCAGCACTCTTGGTGGTTGTCTCTCGTAACCCTGTTCATTCGGTATTATGGCTCATATTAATGTTTTTATCGTGTGCAGGGTTATTTGTTTTGTTAGGTGCAGAGTTTGTAGCCATGCTTTTAGTGATAGTGTACGTAGGCGCAGTAGCTGTTCTATTTTTGTTTGTTGTGATGATGTTAGATATTGATTTTGGCAGCTTAAGAAGTGAATTTGCCAGGTATATGCCTATTGCGGGGCTAATTTGTATAATATTATTAATGGAACTTTCTTTAGTTTTTGGTGTTTGGCAGACTGCAGAAAGTGCTGAACAGGCTCGTGCAGTAATAACACCGGATTTGTCGCAGGTTCAAAATACGGCGGCTTTAGGTCAAATTATCTATAGTAAATATATTTATCTCTTTCAAACGGCTGGATTGATCCTTTTGGTCGCAATGATTGGTGCGATTGTACTTACTGTTAGGGATCGACCCAACATTAAGAGACAGGACGTTTTGAAACAGATTTATCGTGACCCTAAAGAGCAGATAGAAATTATAGATGTTGAATCGGGAAGAGGTTTGTAAAGCTATGGTTAGTTTAGAGCACTATCTATTTATGTCAGCTACTTTATTTATTATTGGTATTTTCGGTATATTTGTGAATAGAAAAAATATAATTATAATTCTGATGTCTATCGAAATTATATTGATGGCGGTAAATATAAATTTAGTAGCATTCTCAAGCTTTATGAATGATTTAGTTGGGCAAGTGTTTACATTATTTGTACTTACTGTTGCTGCTGCAGAAGCTGCAATTGGGCTTGCTATATTAGTTTGTTTTTATCGTAGTAGAGGCTCCATATTGGTTGACGATGTCAATATGATGAAGGGTTAGTATAGTATGGAGATTTTAGTCTTATTCTCCCCTTTGGTCGGAGCTCTTTTCTGTGGATTTGGGTGGCGACTTCTTGGAGAAAATTTGGCATGCTGGATCGCAACAGCCTTACTATTTTTGTCAGCAGTATTATCGTGGATTTTGTTTTTAAAATTTGATGGTAATACTCAAAATATAACTATATTTCGATGGATAGAAAGTGGAACGCTATCCACGAATTGGGCAATTCGTTTTGATAGGCTTACAGCTATTATGTTTATTGTCATTACTACGGTTTCGAGCTTAGTTCACCTATACAGTTTTGGATATATGGCGCATGATGAGAACTTTGAAGAAGCAGAGAGCTATAAGCCTAGGTTTTTTGCATATCTTTCATTTTTTACTTTTACTATGCTTGCCTTGGTGTCGGCTAATAACTTAGTCCAAATGTTTTTTGGTTGGGAAGGGGTAGGGGTCGCATCTTACCTTCTGATAGGTTTTTACTTTAAAAAACCGTCTGCTAATGCTGCAGCTATTAAAGCTTTTGTAGTAAATCGTGTTGGAGATTTTGGATTTTTATTAGGTATTTTTGGGCTTTACCTGTTGGTGGACAGCATAAATCTGAATGACATTTTTCAAGCTATCCCTGATATTGCAAATACAAAACTTACTTTCTTGTGGCGTGAATGGAATGCAGCAAACTTAATCGCAATACTTTTATTTATAGGTGCTATGGGAAAATCTGCGCAACTATTTCTTCATGTCTGGCTACCAGACGCAATGGAGGGCCCTACTCCAGTGTCGGCATTAATTCATGCAGCTACTATGGTTACTGCTGGGGTTTTTCTGGTATGTCGGATGTCACCTCTATTGGAATACGCTCCCTTGGCTAAAAACCTTATAGTTTTTGTTGGAGCAAGCACTGCTTTTTTTGCGGCAACTGTGGGGTTAGTTCAGAACGATATAAAAAGAGTTATTGCCTACTCTACATGTTCTCAGCTGGGTTACATGTTTGTCGCGGCAGGTTTGGGCGCGTACTCAGTAGCAATGTTTCACTTGTTAACTCATGCTTTTTTCAAAGCGATGCTATTTTTAGGAGCTGGCTCAGTCATACATGCGATGCATCATGAGCAAGATATGCGATTTTATGGAGGTTTAAGAAAGAAGATACCTTACACTTTCTGGGCGATGATGATTGGTACTTTAGCGATCACGGGAGTTGGTATACCTCTAACTCACTTTGGGTTTGCCGGGTTCATTTCTAAAGATGCAATCATCGAGAGCGCCTTTGGTGCTGGTTCCAACTTTTCATTTTGGATACTTATAATTGCAGCATGTTTCACTAGTTTTTATAGTTGGCGGCTAATGTTTATGACATTTTTTGGAAAATCTAGAAGCAATCCTGAGACGTACTCACATGCTCGTGAGTCTCCAATTACAATGTTAATACCTTTGGGTGTTTTAGCTCTGGGCGCAACTTTTTCAGGAATGCTGTTTCTTGGGCCATTCTTTGGGGACCATCAAAAGGTAAATAAATTTTTTGGTATTACGGGATCTGAAATTCATGCTACGTTGCCCAACTCCACTAATCATATCCCTCAGAGTGAGGTAATAACTCATAATAGTCCAAGTGATCCAACTCACAGTACTGTTGAGAAAGAGAGTTTAAAAGACATTAGTGGAACACATGATCGGTCAGCTCTAGGAGAGGGTGGACTATTTTTTAGAAATGACAATCATGTTATTGAGGATGCACATCATGTGCCTACCTGGGTAAAACTGTCGCCATTCATTGCCATGGTTCTTGGCTTCTCTCTGGCTTGGGTTTTTTACATTCGTGATCCCAAGCTTCCACGTCGTCTTTCTGTACAACAAAAATATATTTACCGATTTTTATTAAATAAGTGGTATTTTGATGAGCTTTACGATTTTGTCTTTGTACGGGGCATTAAAGCTTTAGGAAGATTACTCTGGGTACGTGGTGACGGTAATATAATTGATGGAACTATAAATGGTATCGCTTTGGGTTTGATACCTTTGTTTACAAGGTTAGCTAGTAAAGTTCAGTCTGGATTTATATTCCACTACGCGTTTGGTATGATTATAGGTATTTTAGTACTAATTTCCTGGTTTGCGATTGGTGGGAGTAGTTCATAGTGGAAAACCTTTTAACGATAATGATATTTTTACCGTTGATTGCAGGTTTAATATTGATGGTATTCCTTAGGGGTGACGACGCTGCTGCGCAAAACAATGCAAAGTGGCTGGCTTTAATTGCTACTTTGGCTACTTTTCTAACATCTATCTTTCTTTATGCTGGGTTCGACCCGGCTAATACAGGCTTTCAGTTTGTTGAAGACCGAGATTGGCTTTTAGGATTTAGTTATAAAATGGGTGTAGACGGAATATCCGTTTTATTCGTACTTTTAACTACTTTCTTAATGCCTTTAGTTATTGCTAGTTGTTGGGAAGTGAAACACCGGGTTAAGGAGTATATGATAGCGCTCTTATTCCTTGAGACACTGATGTTAGGTGTCTTCTGCGCTTTAGACCTGGTATTGTTTTACTTGTTTTTTGAAGCGGGTCTAATCCCGATGTTCCTTATTATTGGAATTTGGGGTGGTGCAAATAGGATTTATGCCTCTTTCAAATTTTTTCTATACACGCTCTTAGGTTCAGTTTTGATGTTGGTTGCAATCATAGCAATGTATGTTGATTCAGGGACCACTGACATCCCCACCTTATTTTCGCATGAATTTAATGCTACACCACTTAAGGTCTTAGGAATAAATGTTTTAGGCGGGCTTCAAACATTAATGTGGCTTGCATTTTTTGCAAGCTTCGCAGTGAAAATGCCTATGTGGCCATTCCACACTTGGCTTCCGGACGCGCACGTTCAAGCGCCTACGGCCGGTTCTGTAGTTCTTGCAGCTATTCTTTTAAAAATGGGTGGGTACGGTTTTTTACGTTTCTCGTTACCTATGTTTCCGGTCGCATCAGAACTTTTGGGACCATTTGTTCTTTGGATGAGCGTAATTGCAATAATCTACACTTCTTTAGTTGCACTGGTTCAAACGGATATGAAAAAACTAATTGCTTATTCATCAGTTGCGCATATGGGGTTTGTTACCATGGGTATATTTACAGCAAACCAACAAGGGATTGATGGTGCTATTTTCCAAATGATCTCTCATGGTTTTATATCAGGAGCATTATTTTTATGTGTGGGTGTGATATACGATAGAATGCATACTCGTGAAATTTCGGCCTATGGTGGTCTTGTTAATCGTATGCCTGGGTATGCGTTGGTTTTTATGTTGTTTACAATGGCAAATGTTGGCTTGCCTGGAACTTCAGGATTTGTTGGAGAGTTTTTAACCATTATAGGGGTGTTTAAAGTCAACACTTGGATAGCTTTTTCTGCAACATCTGGAGTAGTCCTTTCTGCTGCATATGCTTTGTGGCTGTATCGCCGTGTAGTAATGGGAGATCTCATTAAAGAGAGCTTGAGAACAATCACCGACATGAATTTACGAGAGAGAGTTATTTTTACTCCTTTAGTTGTTATGACTATTCTCTTGGGTGTATATCCTGCTCTTATTTTAGATGTTATTGGGCCTTCAGTTGGTCTACTAGTTGAAAACTATGAAGAAAGTATTTCTGTTTATAGTCACTCAATATTAAGTTTTAGTAAGCATTGAGGTTAACAAATGAATGGTAACTCATATAATATATTTACTGCTAGTAACTATTTTGGTTGGTCAGAGACTCACGGTGTTCTTGGAGTTCTTCAGATCCTTTTACCTGAAATTATTTTAGCAGTTTTTTCTATGATTGTCCTATTAGGTGCTGTTTACAGTAGTAAAAATAAAGCCACCTCTATAGTTTTCTGGAGTACTGCATCTATTTTCTTACTAGTAAGTATTTATATTGGTTTTCGAGGTGAGGCTGTTTACACGGCTTTTGGTGGTGCTTTTATAGACGATTTATTTTCACGATTCTTAAAAGTTCTTATTCTTCTCTCAGCAGCTATAATACTCATTTTATCTCAGGATTTCTTGAAGCGTAATAATCTATTTAAATTTGAGTATCCAATTCTTATGACTCTTTCCGTAGTTGGAATGATGATGATGGTGTCGGCTGGAGATCTTATGTCGTTGTACATGGGATTAGAGCTACAATCCCTCTCTCTTTATGTGTTAGCTTCTTTTAGTAGAGATAGCGTTAGATCTACTGAAGCTGGGTTGAAGTACTTTGTACTAGGGGCCCTGTCTTCTGGTATGCTTTTGTATGGATCGTCTTTGATCTATGGTTACTCTGGTTCAACGGTGTTTTCAGAAATCTTTATAACTGCTGCTGCAGATGGCAAACCTTTAGGATTTGTTTTTGGACTTGTTTTTATCACTATTGGTATGGCGTTCAAGGTGTCGGCAGTACCTTTCCATATGTGGACACCAGATGTTTATGAGGGAGCTCCAACACCTGTAACTGCCTTTTTAGCTACGGCACCAAAAGTTGCGGCTATGGGGCTTTTTGCAAGAGTTGTTCACGATGCATTCGGTGGGGCTTTTAGCTATTGGTCACAGATTTTAATTTTACTGTCGGTTTTGTCGATGTTATTTGGATCCATCGCTGCGATAGGACAAAAGGATATAAAAAGACTAATGGCTTATTCTTCTATTTCTCATATGGGGTTTGCCTTAATGGGATTGGCGTCT
>CAJIZW010000101.1 GCA_905181985.1 uncultured Paracoccaceae bacterium
TAAAACTCTTCCAGCTATATTGGGAGACCAGTCTCTTTAAATACGTTTTTTAGAGAAAAGCTGGATTGAATTTGGGCAACTCCAGGTAAGCTGGCAAGAAATTTTCTATGAAGTCGTGCAAAATCGTCAGTATCCGTTGCTATAACTTTCAGAAGGTAATCTGCTGATCCAGCCATAAGATTACATTCTAACACATTAGGAATTTTTTTTACTTCCTGTTCAAATTTATCTAACACCTCATCTGCCTGAGCATTAAGGGTTATCTCAACAAAGACTGTGGTAGATAAATTAACCTTTATAGGGTCTAAGAGAGCCACATAGTCTTTAATAACTTTATTCATTTCCAAGCGAGAGACCCTACGATGGCAGGCAGAAGCTGATAGATTTATCTCTGTTGATAAATCAGAATTTGAGATACGACCGCGTTTCTGAATAATTCTTAAGATTCGGAGATCGGTTGCGTCTAAGTTGATCATATTAGAATATCCTATCATAATAGTAAATATTTAAGTATTTTTATTCTAAATTGTATTCTAGAAATAAGCAATTTTTGTAAGATATTTCTTTAGCTTTTTGTTATAGTTTCGGCGAACACTCCATTAAAGGAAGTAATTATGCTTATAGGCTGTCCAAAAGAAATTAAACCTCAAGAGTTTCGTGTAGGGTTAACACCTAATGCCGTTAAAGAAATCATTCTAAATGGTCACAAAGTTTTAATGGAAAAAGATGCTGGTGCTGGTTCCGGGTTTTCAGATCAACTCTACAAAGAAGCAGGTGCAAAAGTTGTTCAATCAGCAGAAGAAATATTTTCACAGTCTGAGATGATTGTTAAGGTTAAAGAGCCTCAAAGAATTGAAAGAAAAATGCTTAAGGAATCACAGTTACTTTTTACTTATCTCCATTTAGCACCAGACCCGGATCAAACACACGATTTACTAGAGTCAAAATGTACAGCCATAGCATATGAAACAGTTACAGATGATCACGGCGGCTTGCCATTACTAGCACCAATGTCAGAAGTAGCTGGCCGTTTAGCTCCGCAGGTTGGCGCCTGGACTCTTCAAAAAGCCAATGGAGGTCGCGGAATTCTACTTGGTGGTGTGCCAGGTGTTGAGCCTGCTAAAGTTACAATAATTGGAGGCGGGGTTGTTGGAACAAATGCAGCAAAAGTTGCTCTTGGAATGGGTGCTGATGTCACAGTATTAGAACGGTCAATTATAAGAATGCGCCAACTAGATGATATATTCGGCGGCAATGTAAAAACTATTTTTGCAAATGCTGGAAATACTGCAGATCAATTAGTAACTGCAGATTTATTAATTGGAGCGGTTCTAGTTCCTGGTGCCACTGCTCCAATGTTAGTTACAAGATCGCAACTTTCTTCTATGAAGCCCGGTGCTGCTATTGTCGATGTCGCGATCGACCAGGGTGGATGTTTTGAAACATCTAAGGCCACTACGCATGAAGATCCAATATACAATATTGATGGAATAATCCATTATTGCGTAGCGAATATGCCTGGAGCAGTAGCGCGTACATCCACTATAGCACTTGGAAATGCAACAATGCCATTCATACTATCTCTTGCAAATAAAGGGTGGAGAAAAGCCTGTAAAGAAAATAAACACTTGTTAAATGGACTAAATGTGCACTTAGGAAATATAACCTATAAAGCCGTAGGAGAAGCCTTAGATTTGAAATTTATTTCTCCAGAATCTGCACTTAGCATATAATTCAGATTTAAAAGGTTTTTACTATCAACAAAAATAATAAGTTTATTATAAATTTGTCTTACTAACTTCGAAGCTCACCACCAGTTTTATCAATCACAGCCATGACTATTTTAGAAGAAATCTCATCAATTTCCTTATCAGTTAAGGTTTTGTCCCGTGGTTGCAAGCGAACAGAAATTGCCAATGATTTTTTTCCATCTCCAAATTGTTGACTAGCCTTAACTCCTGAAAATTCATCAAAAACTGTAACACTTTCAATCAAAGACTTATCAATACTTTCTGCAGCTCCAACCACTAAAGAAGCCTCTACTCTATCATCTATAATAAAAGAAAAATCTCTGTCAACGGCCTGAAAGTCACTTATCGTGAGAGCATCTCTAGTGGCAGTATTAACTTTTCTTGTTGGAATATTCTCTATCAAAACAGTAAAAGCCAAAACTGAACCTTTCAATCCAAAACTTTTAACAATCTTCGGGTGAACTTCACCAAATACTGCTAGCGTATTTTTAGGACCCAGGGATATTCTACCTGATCTTCCTGGGTGCCAAACTTTAGGAGTATCACGATATATTTTAGTTGTTTTAGGAGCAACTAAAGCTTGTAAAATTATTTCCATATCTGCTTTCGCATCAAAAACATCTACTGCCCTACGGTCCCCATGAGGATCTCTAGGGCTAGTGTTACCTATCAATAAACCTGTAGCGACTATCGACTGCTGCCCAGGCTCTTTACCACTAAATATAGTCCCCACTTCAAATAAACTTAGATCTAAAAACCCTCGAGCTTGGTTTCGTTGAGCAGCTTTTAATAAATTTGGCAATAAATCTTGCCTCATATAACCCATATCAATTGAAATAGGGTTTTCTAAAGGAATTAAGTCATCACCCCCACAAAACTGAAGAGCACTATCTCTATCTATAAAGCTGTAAGAAACACATTCATTGTAACCAATGGATGCCAATGTTCGCCGAGCTGTGCGTTCTCGCCTTTGCAGTAGAGTTAGTACTGGCTTGGGTACGCCAATATTAGTCCTAGCCAAAGGTTTTCCAATAAGATTTTGTAAAGATGAAACTCTAACTATCTCCTCAACCAAATCAGCTTCACCTAATATATCAGGCCTCCAACTCGGAGGGAATGCCCTCCCTTGATTTACCTCAAAACCTAGCTCACCAAGAATTCTAAGTTGTTCCCCTTCTGACACATCCATCCCAACTAAAGTGTTTACTCTATTTAAGTCTAACTTATAACTTCGAGCTTTACTCTCTACTTTACCGGCAGACGTGACTATTGAAGGTTCTCCACCACAAAGCTCAACAATCATCTTTGACGCTAATTCAATTGCCTCGTTATTAAATCCAGGGTCAATCCCCCGCTCATTCCTGTATCTAGCATCAGAATTAATCTTTAGGACTCGTCCAGTTTTAGCAATTTGAACATTGTTCCAGATGGCGGCCTCAAGAAAAACATTTTGTGTAGTATCAGTGCACCCTGAATTTAAACCACCCATGATACCAGCAATACTTACTATTTCTTTGTCATCCGAAATCACAACCATACCCTCAGATAAATAATACTTTTTTTCATCTAAACCGATAAATTCAGTAGGTTTTGTTAATTTATGTACTCTCAAATTTCCACTTAACTTGTCAGCATCAAAAACGTGCAATGGCCGATTACTATCAAAGGTAAAAAAGTTAGTTATATCAACTAAGATAGAAATTGGACGAAGCCCCAAAGCAATCAAGCGATCTTGAAGCCAAGTAGGGCTTGGACCATTTTTTACTTTTCTAATCAGCCTCCCACTAAATATTTCACAACCATTTTTTTGAGTATCTTTATCAATAGACACTTTTACCTGACTCTCAAATTTTCCTGGCAAAGTAACTTTCTCTTGAGCTTTTAAAACTCCTATACCTTTAGCAGCTAAATCTCGAGCTATACCCCTTACGCCCAAAGCATCTGGTCGATTTGGCGTGATTGCAATTTCAATAACAGCATCCATTTTACTCGGGTTTTTTACTTTAAGCCAATCTACAAACTTTTCACCAATCTGTCCTGAAGGAATTTCAATTATACCATCATGTTCATCACTCATGCCCATTTCTCGTTCAGAGCACATCATTCCTTCGCTTTCCACACCGCGGATATTCCCAACTCCAATCGTAGTATCAATACCAGGGACATATGATCCAGGTTTTGCAACAACAACATTTATACCAGTTCTTGCGTTATCAGCACCACAAATAATTTGCTTTTCACCCTCATCTGTTTGGACAAGACAAACTCGTAATCTATCGGCATTCGGGTGCTGTTCAGCTTTTATAATTTTTCCAATAGTGAAGCTTTCCAAATGCGAAGCAGGGTCTAAAATATTTTCTACTTCCAAGCCTAAATCGGTTAATGCATCTCCTATTTCAGAAACACTAGCTGTGGTGTCTAAATGTTCTTTTAACCAGGAAAACGTAAATTTCATTTTTGAGGCCCCTTAACATTTACTCTCAAAGAAAATCTATTTACTATTTTCTTCAACTTATTTACTCAAACCAGTAGAGAGAATTGGTTGATCTAGCGCCGCGAATCCATAATGTTTCAACCATCTTAAATCAGAATCAAAAAATGATCTAAGATCCGGGATTCCATATTTTAACATCGCTATTCTATCTATGCCCATCCCAAAGGCAAAACCTTGCCATTTCTCAGGGTCTATACCCCCCGCTTTAAGAACATTTGGGTGAACCATTCCAGAACCCAAAATCTCTAACCAATCATCACCTTCACCAACTTTCAGTTGACCACCACTCCATGAGCACCTGATATCCACTTCGGCTGATGGCTCAGTAAACGGAAAATGCGAAGCCCGAAACCTTAACTCTACTTCATCAACTTCAAAAAATGCTCTTACAAACTCTTCTAAAACCCATTTCAAATTTGCCATTGTAATATTTTTATCAAGCGCTAAGCCTTCTACCTGGTGAAACATTGGTGTATGTGTCTGGTCGTAATCAGCCCGATAGACCCGTCCAGGGCAAATGACTTTTATAGGAGCGCCTGAGGACTGCATAGTACGTATCTGCACTGGGCTGGTATGCGTACGTAAAACATGTGGCGGTTCATTACTATTCTTTGGGTGTTTCATATAAAATGTGTCCATCTCCCCTCGAGCAGGATGATGGCTAGGGATATTAAGCGCGTCAAAGTTGTACCAATCGCTTTCAATTTGAGGCCCCTCAGCAACTAGGAAACCCATATCTGCAAAAATTTCTGTTACTTCATCAGTAACCTGCGAAACAGGGTGAATTGTACCCTCACCTCTAACCCGACCAGGCAAAGTGACATCTAGCCATTCAGTTCGCAACCGCTCATCTAATGCAGTATCTTGGAATGCAGTTTTTTTTGCTATTAATGCTGAATTAATTTCATCTTTAAGAGAGTTAAGTAAGGGTCCATAAGTCATTTTCTGCTCAGGGTTCATTGAGCCCAGTTCTCGCATCTTTAAACTTATTTCACCTTTCTTTCCCAGAAACCTTAACCTTAAGTTTTCCAGCTCACCTTCGTCAGAAACTTCGGAGATATGCTTTAAGACACCAACTCGTAGGTCTTCTAAATCATCCATGCCTACACCCATTTCAAACTTCACTATATTATTTTTGTTTATTTTTTATAGATATCATCACCACCAATGTTGGCAATAATATTGATACTATAATAGAACAATTTACTTTACCAGCACCAGAAATTCTTACACTTCGGAATTCTAAAAAGAAATTAAAGTTTTTTAATTTAGGCTAATGCTGCTCTGGCTTGCTCTACAACAGAAGCGAATGCTTCTGGCTCCTGTGCCGCCAAATCAGCTAAAACTTTTCTATCCACCTCAATGCCAGCTTTAGTCAAACCGTTAATGAAACGAGAGTAAGTAAGCGTTTCATCAATAGCTCTACAACCAGCAT
>CAJIZW010000102.1 GCA_905181985.1 uncultured Paracoccaceae bacterium
AAGAGGTTTATCAGTTGCACCGGTTTTCAGTGAAAAAAAATTATTAGAAGTTTGCGTAGTTCACTGCACTAGATCAAAAATGGGCACTCTTAATTTAATCTATCAAGCTATAAAATTACTTAAACCCGGAGGGTTAGTAATAATTGATGGTATGAAAACAGCCGGCATTGAGAGTATATTAAAAGAACTACTGATTCCTTTTAACCAATTAAGGAATATCTCAAAGTATCATGGAAAATTAATTTGGTTTAACAAACCAGCAGTGGAACCCAATATAGAAAAATGGGTGTCTACACCTAATATTTTAGAGGGTGGGTATATAACTTTTCCTGGTGTTTTTTCGTCAAAGGGAATCGACCGGGGATCACTAATATTAGCCCAATCTATACCTCAGTTATCAGGAAAAATTGCAGACTTTGGTTCTGGATGGGGTTTTTTATCAAAGCACGTCTTAGAAAGCCCCACTGTTTCAAGTATTGACTTAATAGAGGCCGATTATAGTTCAGTGGTGGCATCAAAAGAAAATATACAAGACAGCAGGGCAAATTTTATTTGGGGTGATGTAAACAGCTTTAGTGGAGGTCCCTATGATACAATTATTAGCAACCCACCTTTTCATATTTCTAGAAATGCAAACCCAGAGTTAGGTATTAGTTTTATTAAAGCCGCAAAACTATTACTCAAACCCAGCGGAAGTTTATGGATCGTGGCTAACAGAGAGCTACCTTATGAAAACATAATGAAAAATTCCTTTAAAGAGACAGAAAAAATTATTACAAGAGATGGATTTAAAGTACTATTTGGTGTAAAACCATTAAGAACTTTTAGATAAACCTTACTTTTATACTTCCGATACCTAAGGAGAATATAATATGTCTTTCTCAATTTCAGGGAAAACTGCAATTATTACAGGTGCTGCAAACGGTATAGGTTTGGCCATATCAAGGCACTTCGTGGAGCAAGGAGCCAATGTAATGATGGCAGACAAAGACGAAGAACATCTTAAAGAAGAGTTAAAATATTTAGGATCAAAAGATGGGGTAGCAAAATGCTTCGTTTGTGATTTACGTGAAAAACTTAGTCATGCAAATTTACTGTCTGCAACGATTGATACCTTTAATACAGTGGATATATTGATCAACGCAGCCAGACAAGTAACTCCTATGGACCCTATTGATTACGACGACGACAGCATAGAAAGAATGCTGGAGCAGAATCTTCTGTCCAGCTTAAGACTTACTCAGCTAGTCTCAAAGAGAATGATAAACCAGGGAAACGATTCTCAAGTCTCAGGTTCAATACTAAATTTATCGTCTATAGCTTCACAACGGACACGTCCGGGCTTAATGGGTTACTCAATCTCTACTGCTGCCCTAGATCAAATGACAAGAACTATGGCCATTGCTCTTGCCCCATACAATATAAGAGTTAATGCAATATCATTTGGCTCGGTAATGAGTGAAAGTCTGAAGAATTCATTAAATAAGGACCCAAATCTTAGAGCTGAAATTATAAGAAATACACCGCTTGGACGAATTGCTTCCGCAGAAGAAGTAGCACAAGCTGCTCAGTTTTTGTGCTCTGAAGCATCTACATTTGTTACCGGAGAGATAATGACGATTGACGGTGGAAGGTCTCTTTTAGACCCTGTCCAAATAGCTGCACACTAAATAAACTAATCTTTCTCGTTACTATCTGAGGTTTTAAACAAGCTTTCTGCATCCAGAATAGGTTCCTTGATGTCCTCATTATTTAACTCTTCTGTTGCACTAAAAACCTCAGGGTTAGAGACAGTTTCTGGTTTCTCTGTTTCACTGATTTCAACTTCAAGAGATTGAGACGTACTTACAAGTTTACGGCTTTCATCATCCGAACTTGCTTCTCCTTCTAAAACTTTCTTTGCATTCGCTTTCTGGACTGCAGCATCTAACTCCAATTGTTTGCATAGTCCTAAAGCAACAGGGTCAATAGGTTGAATATTTTGGATATTCCAATGAGATCTTTCTCTAATAGCGTTGATTGTAGGCTTAGTGGTGCCCACCAACTTGGAAATTTGCCCATCTGTAAGTTCTGGATGGAATTTTACTAACCAAAGGATAGAAGCGGGCCTGTCTTGTCTCTTTGATAACGGTGTATAACGAGGGCCTCGCCTTTTTTGCTCTCCTTCGGCCGCGGCATAATACTTTAGTTGAAGTTGATAGCTTTTATCATTTATGCCTTTATCTATCTCACTCTGCGTTAACTGATTATTAGTTATCGGATCAAAACCCTTGACCCCAGAGGCAACATCACCATCAGCTACTCCTTGCACTTCAAGTTCATGTAAACCACAAAAGTTTGCTATCTGAGTAAAGGTAAGGACCGTATTATCAATTAACCATACAGCGGTAGCCTTTGCCATTATAGGTTTAGTCATTTTCATTACTCCTTTTAATACAGCTTTCCCTTAGCCCTCTCTATGGGGCTGTCCCAGTCGGAACAAATACAAGATCAAGGAAGAATTCAAGGAGTCTATAATCCCGTATATCGTAAAGGGAAAGAGTAAAAAATATAAAAAATGAGATTCTAAACTTATGAGTTAAATTCAAAATCGAACATTAGTCTGAATTTTTTATAATTCCAGGAAGATTTAACAAATTTTTATCTGATGGCTTTTTAATTCGAGAAATCAACCTGCTTGGTCCTTTTAAACTCTCAAAGTTTGACGATTTTTTTTTTATTCTTGCTTTTAAGTTTTCAAATTGCATGACGTTTTGAATTCTTCTGTCCAGAAACCCCCAAGTAGCGGTATTACCTTCACTATCATCACCAAGCCAAAATAAAATAACGGAGCTATAAACACCTGACAATATTGCACGCTTCGTATAAAAATTATAATCCTCAGATTCGTCACCTAAAAAATTCCAAATCTTATCTGCTGTACCCCAGATAAGCTTACTTCCATCTAAAAGATTATGGGGTAGCGCAAAAAAAGACATGCACAGCCTTACTGGTTCTTTATCTCCCGCAATTACGCCCAATCTACACTTAATTGCAAAAGTAATTTTTTCTCTCATTTTCAAGTTTGACAGATTTTCACTTTCTAAAGAATTCATCATATCACGGTCTCCGATTCGATGGAATGCAATCGCTACATCTAAGACCCCTCTTGGAAATGAGGATTCTAAAATTCTAGGGTCTAAATCTAAATCTGTGCACGCTTCCTTTACAGAATCATTAGACCAACCTCTAAAAATAGCTTGAGAGGCTACCACCTTTATAAATTTCTCTTTTAGCACCTGATCCATACTAAAAGTATACCTATATACTGTGGACAAGCCAATGCCCATTTGCTATAGAGCCGTCTAATACAAAATTCCTTAACCTCAAACTCAGAAAGGTGGTGACACCACATGCAGGTTAGCGTTAGAGACAACAATGTCGATCAAGCTCTTAGGGCTCTCAAGAAAAAACTTCAACGTGAAGGCGTTTTTCGTGAGATGAAGATAAAACAACACTATGAAAAACCTTCAGAAAAGAAAGCTCGCGAGAAAGCTGAAGCTATCCGCCGTGGACGTAAATTGGCAAGAAAAGCTAAAGAACGCGACGGCACATTATAAGTGTTACTATAAATGTATTCAAAAAGCCCCTCTAGTTTATTCTAGTGGGGTTTTTTTATTCTAAAAAATTGAATTAACCATTTACAATTGCTAAAATTACTAAAGAAATTAATATTAATATTATACTGTAAGTAGTGAATTTAACAAACCCTGCAAAAGTTTTTTCATGATCTTTGACATCCATTGAACCGTGCTCGTGTTTTGCCATTATTTAAACTCCTAGATTGTCTACTTTTAATCTAATTCTACTTTATTTAACTTGTTTCTATTACACAAGAGATAGCTCAAGGTAGGGCAGTTTTATTACGATGTTGTCTTGCTTTGATATTCATAGGCACCGTCAGACCTGAGGGTCCGCGTTACCTTATCTGCAGAATAAAGGTAATTTAGGTGGGCAACTGTCTCACCCAACGCTAGCCCATATTCGCCCTCACCTATTTCTCTTTTAAAAAGGGGTAAAAAACATTCATGAGCGGTATGTGGTAATTCTAAATGTGAAAGTAATCTCTTAAGTGCACCAACATGATTATCAATAAGTTGTTCTAAACGAAGAGGCAGACCACGGAAAGGTAACTTATGTCCAGGCAAAACAAGTTGGTTACTCAAAGCATATTTCTTTAATCTATTACATGCCTCTAACCATTCCAAAACAGGGTTCGCAGCTGGTTCAGTAGCATAAACTCCAAGATTAGGGGAAATTGAAGGTAGTAGCTGATCTCCACCTAATACTATATCTCCAGACCATAGCGTCGCATGCTCCGCAGCATGACCGTTTCCCATTCGTATGATCCAATCTCTCCCACCCAAGGTAATACTCTCACCTTCCTGAACTCGAGTATACCCCTGTGGCATTGGGGCGACAACATCACAGAAATTAAAAGGGCGCTCTTGCTTCTTTTTTTCATAGAGAGACTCAACTACACCTGCCCTTTTATAAAATAACAAGGTTTCTGGAGTAGCTTTTGGTTGTTCATCCAGAACTAGCATCCTAGCCGTCAACCAGGAGGTTCGAGTAGTTATCAACTCAACTCCAAAATGAGTCTGAAACCAACCTGCCAATCCTATATGGTCGGGGTGATAATGAGTAACAAACAACCTCTTTACTGGCTTTCCTGACAACGGTCCTTGAAGTAATTCATGCCAAACTGCTCTAGTTTTTTTTGTGTCAAAACCAGTATCTACCAACGTCCAACTATCACCATCATCCAGCGCATAAGCATTAACATGGTCCAGACGTAAAGGTAGAGGTAATCTCATCCACAATATACCAGGTTTTACTTCTATTACCTCTCCTTGGCCCGGTGGAACCTCATGTGGATAGTAGATCGTATCTGTCAACGTGCCAACTCCTCTTCAGTCAGAGCGAATATATCTTCTGAGCCTCGACGTATAGATACCGAAAGACCATGATACTCTGGAAGGAGTCGTGAAAAATAGACATCCGCAAGTTTCATTCTAAAATCTTCGTTTTGCTCTAAAGAACCAGCCTTTAAATGATAATACCCACCCAAAACTCTTGCAAAAAATCGCAAATAATTGACAGCACCAGAAAAACGATCATTCATATTTTGATTTAAAATCCAAGTGGTTGTTTCTCTTAAGTTTTGTGTCGCATTCTCAAGAGAAGCAGCCATCTCTTTATGTGCAGAGCCAAGAGAAGCGGTAAAGTTTTCTATCTCTTGAATCATGGTGAACGCTGCCTCTCCTCCATCCTTCATTTTTCTAGATACAAGATCCATTGCCTGAATCCCATTTGTCCCCTCATAGATCGCTGTAACTCTTACATCCCTTAAGAACTGTGATGCACCTGTCTCTTCTATGAAACCCATGCCACCATGGACTTGAATACCTGTTTGAGAAACTTCTATACCAATATCTGTACCAAAAGCTTTTGCTATGGGGGTTAAAAAGGCAGCCTGTGATATCCAATTCTTTGACGCCGTCGCATTTCCCATATCAATAGCAAGCGCACAAGCAGCTCCTATTGCACGTGCAGCAAAAACATCTGCTTTCATCTCTGCTAACATCCTTCTAACGTCAGCATGGCCAAGTATAGTTTTACCTCCTCCTAATGGTTGACCTTGAACGCGCTCCATTGAAAAACTTAAGGCTTTTTGATAAGCAGCTTCAGCAACAGCTATACCTTGCCCCCCCACACCAAGACGCGCGTTGTTCATCATAGTAAACATCGAAGCCATTCCCTGATTAGGCTCTCCCACAATCCATCCAAGAGCATTCTCATATTGCATTACTGCAGTGGGGGAACCATGAAGTCCCAACTTATGTTCTAAGGAAACCACTTTTAAAGTATTAGCCACTCCTGGTTGTCCAAACTTATCAGGTATTAATTTAGGTACCATAAATAAACTGATACCTTTAGTACCCTCTGGACTACCTGGAAGACGCGCTAACACCAAATGGCAAACATTTTCTGTAAAATCATTATCAGCCCAACTTATATATATCTTCTGTCCAGAAACTGAGTAACTTCCATCCTCATTGGGAACCGCTACACTTTTTAGTGCGCCAACGTCTGACCCAGCGTGTGGTTCAGTTAAGTTCATCGTTCCTGACCATTCTCCTGATATTAGTTTTGGAAGGTATAATTTTTTTAAATCTTCACTTGCGTGATGTTCTAGAGCTTCAATCTGCCCTTGCGTCATCACTGGATTAAGTTGCAACGACAAACATGCTCCACCCATCATTTCATTAACAGCGTGCATTAAAGATTGAGGTAATCCCATGCCTCCATATTCAGAGCTGGCTGCCATACCAATCCAACCGTTATCCGCAATAGATTGGTAAGCTTTTCCAAAACCAGGTGAAGTTCGAACTACACCATTCTCTAAAAAAGCTGGATTAGTATCTCCTACTCTTTGTAAGGGAGCTAACACTTCAGTCGAAATTTTACCTGCTTCTTCAAGAATCGCAGCCACTAAGTCCATAGTAACCTCAGAAAATCTATCTTCCTGCGTTAACTGTTTAAAATTAACAATTTTATTAAAAATAAATAAATAATCAGCCACTGGTGCACTATACGGCATATGTACTTACCCCTCAGTCTTAAAAGTTTTTAAAAATTCTCTATGCCTAGCTAGTAAATATTGTATAGGAATACAATCTAAGCTGAGTTATTTAAATAGTTGTTACTAAAAAGTACACTTAAAGGTCTAAAATTGATAACAAAAAATCTAAATATAAAAGAAATTTTTTTAGCTGGTAAGCTTTTAAGGGAAGGTAAATTGGTAGCGTTTCCTACCGAAACTGTATACGGCTTAGGCGCGAGAGCGGACTCGGATAATTCTATCAAGCGTATTTTTAATGTTAAAGGCAGACCAACGTTTAACCCACTAATAGTACATGTCGCAAGCATCAAAATGGCAAAAGACATAGCAGTTTTTGATAAACAAGCACTAAAACTCATAGATAACCTATGGCCTGGTCCTATAACTTTTGTAGTACCATTAAAGAAGGGTCACAATATATCAAAGTTGGTAACAGCTGGTTTAGATAGTGTAGCCATTAGATTTCCAAAATCTCTAATAGCACAACAAATCTTATCAAGTGCAGGTGTTCCAATAGCAGCTCCCTCAGCAAATTTATCAGGGAGAATTAGTCCAACCTCTGCTATTGAGGTTTTTGAAGATCTAGACGGAAAGATAAATGCCATTTTAGATGGAGGATCATGCGAAGTTGGCGTTGAGTCTACTATTATAAAAACAGACCCTATCACTCTTCTAAGACCAGGAGGGATCTCACCAGAAGACATTCAGCGTATTACGAGAACTGAGGTTTTCTTCTTGAATGAAGGTGCCTCGATAGTAGCTCCGGGACAACTAAAATCTCATTATGCTCCAAAAGCATCTGTCAAGTTAAACGTCCACAATCTAGAGCCTAATGAAGTGTTACTTGGCTTTGGTAATGTAGAAAATGCTACACTTAATCTATCTCCTTCTGCTAACTTATCTGAGGCCGCAAAAAATCTATTCTATATGCTTAGAAAACTTGACCATGAAGTCTCTAAAGATGACTTTAAAGTTATAGCTGTTTCTCCAATACCTAAAATAGGAATTGGTCTCGCAATAAATGATCGTCTTAAAAGGGCTTCAGCGCCAAGATATTAAGCTCTACCAGCACTAGACGACAATCGAATTGGGTCAATTCCAATCAATTTGAGCGCTTCAAGCCATTTACTCTTGAAATCAGAGCTAAATACTAAATCAGGGTCAGCATCAGAAACAAGCCAGCCATTCAAACTTATTTCATCCTCTATTTGACCGGGGCCCCACCCTGAGTAACCTAACATCAATATACCCCTTTTTGGGCCCTCACTCTTTGCTAACTCCTCCAAAACTTCAAACGAAGCCGTCATCCCAAAATCAGAACCAATTTTTAGAGTCTCATCACCCAAACTATACTCTGGTGAATGAAGTACAAAACCTCTACCTGATTCTACTGGCCCACCGATACTAACAGAGACATCAGGTGTTAAACTATCAGTCTCAATCTTGAGTTGTTTAAGTAAGTCTAGAAATTTATAATCGCTCGATGGTTTATTTATCGTTAAGCCCATTGCGCCACTGTCTGAATGTGAGCATACAAAGATAACAGCTGAAGTGAATCTTGGGTCCCTCATTTCAGGCATCGCTATTAATAATTTTCCAGATAAGTCCATAATCACTTTTATTCAAAATTTCATAAAACATAAAGGTTAAATAATATGGTAGAATGCATAGATTGGGTTAATTTGTTAGAATGATTTCTTCCTCAAGAAAACATGTAATAAAACCGCTATCAGCCAACTCAAAGCAAGTAGTAAACAAACGCTTAACATAAATATTGAAAAAGCATGAAAGATACCAGAAGATTGACTTATGAATGGTATGAATCTTTGATATAACTCTGGTAAACTACCATTATATAAATAAGCCCCTAAATTTGTACTAAACGATATCATTACCAATAAACTCAATATGCCTATTGTAATTCGCAATGCTTGACCTTTTTTTTGTAAACTTAATGATCGCCTAAAAGCAACAACTTGTTTTTGAATATCAGATTGAACAGCAATTAAACTAGGTACAATCAAAAGGACTAAAAGAAGTCCAAAGCCTAAGCCATAGGTTAGGGTTATAACAGTTGGCCTTAAGAATTGCGCATGTCTAGATGTTTCGAATAGTAATGGAGCTAGACCAAGTATCGTTGTCAGAGATGTAAGAATAACAGGTCTGAGTCTATCACAAGTTCCGTCTATAATTGCCGGAATTAAACCACGGTCCTCTGCGTACTCATCAATTGTAGTAACGAGAACAATACTATCATTTATTATGATACCTGTCATGCCTATTAAACCAATAATTGAAAACATCGACATAGGAACATCCCATGTATTATGGCCATAGATCGTTCCAACCAAACCAAAAGGAATAATTAGCATAATCACCAGAGGTCGAGCCCAACTTGAGAAAACCCAACATAACGTCAAGAAAATGCCAACCATGGATATAATAGTTGCAAACTGCGCATCTGCTAAAAAGTCACTTTCCTGTTTTGCCAATCCAGAAAATTCAGACGATACCCCAAAATCTTGTTCTATTTTTGGGAGTATTTCTATTCGCAATTGTTTTTCAATTTCTTCTATCGCATCAACATTATCTTCATCAATCTCCCCTGTTACTGAAATAAGTTGAATTCCATTTTCTCTTTTAACACTTGAAAAGCCAATCTTTGAGATTACTGTAACTATATCTGATAGCGGGACATACTCACCCCCCTGAGCTCTCAGAAACGTACTTTCAAGAAAGCTTGAAGTGAGTTCGTTCGCGGGTATAATTACTTTAATTTTAGCAGAACGAACACCATCAGGGTATGTTACTGCTTCAATGCCATTTAGACGATCTCTTAAAACTTGGCCTAGATCACCTATAGAGAATCCTAAAGCTTGCCCCTGTGGCGTCAAATCTAGAATAAGTTCTTCTTTATCATAGGACAGACTATCTTCCACTCCAGACACTTCAGGATATTTTAAAAGTGCCCCTTTTAGACTTTCTGCAGATTTCTTTAATACTTCAGAGTTTGCCCCATAAAATCGTATATCCAAAGAATCTGACCCAGGCCCAGAAGCCCAGTTTCTAAAACTTAACACCTCTAACATTGGATGCCGGCGAACAGCATCTTGAAGGTCAGCTATGAATTTATAGGAGCTATAAGGTCTTAGATCTGCATCAATTAACTCAATTGAAAGTGCGCCAAGTAAATCAATATCTTTCGCTTCTTGCCCTGAAATTCTTCGAGAATTACCACCTACTTGATAGAGAACATACTCTATGGGGCTTTTACCAAACTCTTTTTCATATTTTAAAGCAACTTCACTAGTTGCCCTTTGCATCTCTTCTGCCATTTCTAAAGTATCTGATCTTTTTGCACTAGCGAGCATCGCAAAATTACCTGATATTGATCCCTGTTCTGGTGAATTAAAGAAACGCCATTTCACCTCTCCACTGACTAAAAGGACCGCTTGACCACATAAAATAACTAATGCACCAGCTATAACTGGATATCTAAACCTTATAATTAGAGTCATTAGTTTACGAAATACGTTTTCCTTTAAAAATTCAAAGCCTCTATTAATAGTTCGACTTGGAAAGTCATACCATCGCTCTTTGGACGCAGACTTTAACGCGTGCGCCATATGATGAGGTAAGATCAAAAAGCATTCAACAAAAGATACAAGTAAGACTACTACGACCGTATATGGGATGTCAGCAATTAGACTACCAAACCTACCTCCAATAGCAACTAAACCAAAAAAGGCAATTATTGTGGTTATAGTTGCACAAAAAACTGGTGATGCCATTCTCTTTGCAGCATTTTCTGCAGCAGTGGTTGGGTCCTCTCCTAACTTTTTAAATCTAAAGTCTGCATGCTCCCCCACCACGATCGCATCATCAACAACAATGCCTAAAGTAATTATTAATGCAAATAAAGAAATCATGTTAAAAGTTAAGCCAGCAGCATACATCAGTGCTACCGCACCAGCCATCGCCACTGGAACGCCAGCTGCCACCCAAATCGCTGTTCTAGCATTTAGAAACAAAAACAGTAAAAGAACTACTAAACCTAAACCTAAAAGGCCGTTTTCTAGCAATATACTAATTCGACCAGTAATCGCTTCAGCTCTTGCTCGAATAAGTTCAATGGATACTTGTGCCGGTAAAATACTCTGTAATTCAGCCGCAACATCTTCTACAATTTCCTGAATCTCAATAGCGTCCCCCTGAGCAGAACGTTCTATGGTAACAGAGATTGCTGGATCTTTATTGACAAAATATGCTCTATTCCTGTTTTTCTCACCGACAGAAACTCTGGCTACATCTCCTATTAATAGTTTGGATCCATCTGGATTAGATCTTAGAGCTATACTTCTAATTTGTTCAGCTGTTCGTTTTGCCACTCCCGTTCTAACTCTCGAATTAGATCCTTTAACATCTCCTGCCGGATCAGTTGAAGCTTCGCTCTTAATAGCTTTAGCTATTTCAACCATAGAGAGGTCATTTTTAATCAAATTAATAGACGATATTTCAACTATTGTTTCTGGTGCAGCAAAGCCACTAACGGTTGTTTTCGTTACTCCTGCGGCGAATAATCTTGCAACCATTTCATCAGCAAATTGACCTAATTGTTCAAAAGATACAGGTCCACTTATAATCGCATCTGCGACTCTATCCCGCCAACCTCCACGCCTGACACTTGGATCCTCAGCATCTTCTGGTAACTCTGAAACGGAGTCGACAGCTTCTTGTATATCATCGGTAGCTCTGGACATATCCCAACCAGAATCAAATGTTAACTTAATGCTTGTACTTCCTTCTTTAGATTGTGATGAAGTACTATCAACGCCCTCAATAGACATAAGTACCGGCTCTAAAAATTGAACTATTGACCGATCAATATCTTCTGCACCAGCGCCAGGCCATTTTACATTAACCGAGACAGTCTCAAAAACGACATCTGGAAAAAACTGATTTCTCATTTTTGGTGCCGTTATCAAACCGGCAGCTAGTAATACAACCAAAATCAAGTTCGCGAGAGTAGGATGCCGGGTAAAGTAGGAAATAATACCACCAGATATAAATTTTGTTTTACTACGCATGTTTCTATCTACCAATTCTATTTCTCTAGTCGTTCAACCATATCAGCTCGAACTTTTTTCTTACTAAGCGCAGTCAAAATTTTCTTTTTTACATTTTTTGGAATGTACGCATTAGCCTCCACAGCAGCAATTAAACGAGCTCGTCTTTTATCATCTAATTCTACCATTTCTGGCCCCGAAAATACTTCTTCTCCAGCAACCTTGGCCCTTATTGGTTTTATTTTTATACCTTTACCTAATAGCTGTGAGTATTTTGAAACAACTTCTTTTCCATCTAAATCATCAGATCTGATAACAACATTCTCACCCTGCCGCCTAAGTAACTCAACAGTCATTTCCTCAAGACGGTCGTCAGGATTTACTAATAAGATAGTATCATTTTGACCGATTGCTGACGCTGGCATTATAAAAATATTTTTTAAAACAGGCTCTTGAACGGAGACCGAAACAAAGTCTCCTGGCCTTAAACCAACAGGTTCATTGAGTTTAGCGAACAATAAACGTCCTGAAGCGCCTTCAACTACTGACGCACTCTCTCTAGTTAGAGTTCCGGTTACCTTAAGATCAGCGCCCATAGTATCTAATGCCACTTCTACTAAGCTACCAATCAATAATCCCTTTTCATCTGTCAGATAATTGTATTGTGTGGTGGAAAGCCTGAATGAGACCTCTAAATCATCGGGATCAATTAGCTTAGCCAGCCTTTCATTATTATTGACCAAACCTCCAGAGGTTACATTCACTTCTGCTAATCTACCACCGAACTCCGCATATAGCTCAGTATCTGACAGCAACCTTTCAGCATTAGCTAAGTTTAATTTTCGTCGACTCACTAAATTGCTACTTTGCTCTAACTTAAGCTTAGCTTTTTGAATAGATTCCCTTCGCGATAACTCTGCATTCGCTAAATTCAACTTCATACGGTTCACTACGTTGCCACTTTGCTCTAACTTGAGCTTTGCTTTCTGAATAGCTTCTCTACGCGATAACTCTGCATCAGCTAAGTTTAACTTCCGTCGATTCACAGTATTACCGCTTTGCTCTAATTTGAGCTTTGCTTTTTGAATAGCGTCCCTGCGCGATAATCCTGCATCAGCTAAGTTTAACTTCCGCCGATTCACGACATTACCGCTTTGCTCTAATTTGAGCTTTGCTTTTTGAATGGCTTCCCTACGCGATAATCCTGCATCAGATACATTAAGTTTCCTTCGGTTAACAATATTACCACTTTGCTCTAATTGAATCTCTGCCTTATGGAATGCCTGTTTTCTAGAGAGTACTGCCTGCTTTGAGGTAGATACAGAAAGCTCTGCAGCTTCAACAACAGCATCTGTAACAACCCCTCTTTTCTTTAAGTTCTTTTGTCTGGTAAAGGCTCGCTCTTTCAATTCCAATTGATTTTCGGCTGCAATTAATTCTTCTTTCGCAAGTTTTAAATAGCCACTAGCATCCATTAGCTGAACTTCGGCTTCCAATAAATCTGCTCTAGCAACATCAACCGACAACTCATCCTTAGACAGCTGTAAAGAGCCACTAGCATCCATAAACGAAACTTCTGCCTCAGCTAAGTCCGCTCTAGCAACATCAACCGACAACTCATCTTTAGAAAGCTGTAAAGAACCACTAGCATCCATAAACGAAACTTCTGCCTCAGCTAGATCTGCTCTAGCAACATCAACCGACAACTCATCCTCGGACAACTGAAGCGAACCACGCGCATCAACTAACTGAACTTCCGCCTCAGCTAAATCCGCTCTAGCAACATCAACCGATGTTTGCGCGTCCGCAGGGTCAATTTTTATTAGTAACTCTCCCTCAGCTACTATGCCACCTTCTTCAAAAGATTTTGAAAGCATTACAATAGTACCACCAGATGGTGCGCGAAGCTCTAAAGTTCTATTGCTACGTATTTCGCCAAAACTGTTTATAACTGGAGAAATATTAGTTTTTTTAACTGTAAGCACATCAGCTGAGAAAACTCTCTCCCTCGCGGGCCGCTTTTTGACTTCTTTACTAAAACGCTCTTCTAAAGCACTATAAAATGTACTCCCAGCAAGAGCTAATAAACCTGCCGTCAAGGCGACCATAAATAAACCAATAAGGCTTCTACCAAAAAACCGCATAAATTTAGTAACTCCACTATTTAAATATTTTTTTAACCAACGTAGCTTTGGGTATGTTAAGCCTCTATTTTCTTCGCTTATGCTCGTCCAATCTAGGCAAAATTTCTATAAAATTGCATGGCTTATGCCTATAATCTAACTGATTAATCAATATTTCGTCCCAAGCATCAATACACGCACTAGGTGATCCAGGTAAAGCAAATAAATAGGTTCCATTTGACACACCTGCGGTCGCTCTTGACTGAATAGCCGATGTACCTATTTTAGCCATAGAAACTGATGTAAACACTATTGAGAATGCGTCTATTTCCTTTTCGTAAACATCTCTATGAGCCTCGATAGAAACATCTCTCCCAGTTAAGCCAGTCCCACCTGTTGAAATGATTATATCGATATTTGGATCTGATACCCAGATGCGAAGTTGATTGGCTATTAGATCTCTATCATCTTGAAGAATTTTTCGATCAGCAAGAGTGTGTCCAGCGGCCAGAATTCGTTGTTTAAGTAATTCTCCAGACTTATCCTCTTGCAATGTACGGGTGTCCGATAAAGTTAGTATGGCTATCCGACACGAAATAAACTCTCTTTCTGAACCATTCTCCACTACAAATCTTCTCCTAACCTAACTTTTAACATTTTTAGATCCTCCCAAGTTTCTTTTTTTGCTGAAGGGTTGCGTAACAAATAACTTGGATGAAGCATTGGCAATGTAGGGATTCCAGAGAAAGTCTTCCACGTCCCCCGAAGTTTAGTAATCCTACTTTCATTCAGTAAAATTTGGATCGGTGTGTTACCCATAACAATCAAAAATTTTGGCTGAACTAATTGAATATGCCTTACCAAGAAAGGTTTCAGTACTTCCATCTCATCATCTGTGAGAGATCTATTTTGAGGGGTTCGCCACGGCACTACATTCGTTAGGTATAGGGCAGTGTCAGAAAGTGATCTTCCATAACCGATAGCATTAAACATCTTGTCTAATAACTGTCCTGCTGCACCAACAAAAGGTTTCCCAACCATGTCTTCTTCGAGATCAGGAACTTCACCTATAATCATTACTTTGGCGCATGGACTTCCATCTGAAAAGACCAGATTTCGAGCCCCCTTTTTTAAATCACAATACTCAAAAGAGGAAATTGCTTGAACAAGGTCATCCAAAGAGTTCGCGGCACTTGCCATTGAAGACGCCACTAAAGTGGGTTCAGGTGTAACTTGTTTTGCACTAGAAGTAACATTATCTTTTGTTATCTTTTCACTCTTTGGCTTAACCTCTAAGTATCGATTAACCTCTTGATTGCCTATTGTTTCAGTTACCCCTAACTCTAACTGCCACTCGAGCAAATCTATTGCATCCATAAAATTTATTTCTGATTCCATACACCTAAATTATAAGGCAAATGAAACTATAGCAATCATGACTTGTCGAATTTACGAACTCTTTCTATAAGTCTTAGTTAAAGGAGCCTAGATGACGTTCTGTTCGAAACATTTACTTGGTATAGAATATCTTAGTAACCTCGAAATAACATCACTTTTAGATGAAGCTGATCGGTATGTCACTTTAAACCGAAGCAATGCAAAGCATTCAGAGATCTTTGCAGGAGTAACTCAAATAAATATGTTCTTTGAAAACTCAACCAGAACCCAAGCATCCTTTGAAATAGCCGGGAAAAGGCTCGGTGCTGACGTTATGAATATGGCTATGCAGGCCTCATCAATAAAAAAAGGTGAAACTTTAATAGATACCGCCTTGACATTGAACGCTATGCACCCAGATCTCCTTGTGGTTCGGCACCCTCATTCCGGCGCCGTAAATCTACTTGCTGAAAAGGTTAACTGTTCTGTTATAAACGCGGGAGATGGTACTCATGAGCACCCGACTCAAGCCTTACTAGACGCATTAACTATAAGAAGAGCAAAAGGTAGACTTCATCGACTATCAATCGCAATCTGTGGTGACATAAGTCATTCTCGGGTAGCACGTTCAAATATTCTACTTTTAGGTAAAATGGGAAATCGTATTAGATTAATTGGTCCAAGTACTCTAATGCCAAAAGGTATTGAAGACTTTGGTGTTGAAGTCTTTGAAAACCCTAAAGAAGGTCTTAAAGATGTTGACGTCGTGATGATGCTCAGGCTCCAAAAGGAACGAATGGATGGAGGGTTTATTCCATCAGAACGGGAGTACTATCATCGCTTTGGGCTTGATCATGAAAAACTATCTTTTGCTAAAAAGGATGCCATTATTATGCATCCAGGCCCTATGAATCGAGGGGTAGAGATTGATGGCACATTAGCAGATGATATTAACAGAAGTGTTATACAAGAGCAGGTGGAGATGGGCGTTGCAGTTCGAATGGCAATAATAGAGTCCTTGATCAAGTCACAACGGACCAAGATCAGTAAGGTTTTAAAATGACCAGTAATTTTCTTCTAACAAATGCTACACTGGTAGATCCTAAATTAGAGGACACATATCGTGGAGCGTTGGAGGTTAAGAATGGAGTTATTTTTAAAGTTTACAATGATTGCCCTGATATAAAAATCAAAACGATTGACTGTAAAGGCAAGTATTTAGGCCCAGGAATTATCGATATTGGTGTCAAAATTTGTGAACCAGGTGAGAGACACAAGGAAAGTTTTAAAAGTGCTGGACAGGCAGCTGCAGCAGGCGGCGTTACAACCATGATCACTCGGCCAGACACCGTACCCCCCATAGATAGCCCAGAAATACTGTCATTCATGCATCAACGTGGGTCTGATGCATCTTTAGTAAATATTTTCCCAATGGCGACCTTAACAAAAAACCGCGCGGGCCGTGAAATGGTGGAAATGGGGTTTTTACTGGATTCTGGGGCAATAGCTTTTTCTGATGGCGATCTTGTTATCACTGACTTAAAAATACTAACTAGAACTCTGGTTTACGCGAAGTCTCTAGATGCTTTAGTGGTGGGTCATATTCAAGAGCCAACCCTGTCGCAGGGGGCCACCTCTACTTCGGGAAAGTTTGCGTCTTTAAGGGGCCTGCCTTCAGTTTCAGTAATTGCAGAAAAAATTGGCTTAGAACGGGACCTCTCAATTATCGAAATGACTGGTACTAAATATCATATAGATCAGATCTCATCAGAAGTGTCTCTACCAGCACTAATTCGTGCAAAGAAACTTGGTCTTGATATTACCGCTGGGGTCTCCATTCATCACCTGACATTAAATGAACTAGATATTGGAGATTACAGGACCTTTTTTAAAGTCAAACCACCGCTAAGGTCTGAGCAAGATAGGTTATCCATGGTGGAGGCAGTTTCAAATGGTATTATCGACATTATTAGTTCGATGCACACACCACAAGACGAAGAAAGTAAACGGTTACCGTTTGAAGAAGCTGCGTCTGGGGCAGTTGCTCTTGAAACTTTACTACCTGCAGCGCTTAGACTTTATCACTCAAAATCAATTACAATAAACAAGTTATGGGCGGCCTTAACATTAAATCCAGCAAAAAGGTTTGGGTTAACAAGTGGTCGGTTAGAAGAGGGTTGCCCAGCAGATTTAGTTTTATTTGATCCAGAATTACCGTTTGTACTTGATAGAGAAAATTTAAAATCAAAATCAAAAAATACTCCATTTGATGGACACCGAATGCAAGGAAGAGTATTAAAAACTTTTGTTGCAGGTGAAGAAGTGTATTCTGGCTAATGGCTTTATTTGATAACTTAACCATATTTATTTTGTTAACCTTAGGTTCCTATTTATTAGGATCAATAAGCTTTGGGTTAATAATTAGCAGAACTTTAAATTTAGGAGATTTACGCTCAATCGGCTCGGGAAACACCGGTGCAACAAATGTACTCCGCACAGGAAATAAAAAAGCCGCCTTCTTCACTCTACTTTTAGATGCTGGAAAAGGTGCTTTAGTTGTATATTTAGGTACCTCTTTTTTTGATAGTTTTACTGTTAACTTTATGGCTCTAGCCGTGTTTATAGGGCATTTGTTCCCTGTTTGGCAAAAGTTTAAAGGAGGTAAAGGAGTAGCGACTCTTTTTGGTATAGCGCTAGTTATTTCTTTTTCAGCAGGCTTATTAACTTGCCTTACCTGGCTGTTGGTTGCAGTGGTATTTAGGAAATCATCTCTTTCTGCATTACTAGGAGCTCTCTTTATACCTTTATGGCTCTGGGTTTTTAATGAACCAGGCTTTATTGTCCTTTTTAGTTTACTAAACGTATTTGTATTTATCAAACATAAAGAAAATATAAAAAGGCTAATCGACGGAACTGAAACTAATATTAGTTTTGTGAGAAGAAGCTAAAATACTAAAGTTACAGGTATTAATAGCTAAATTCTTCATAGACCTTTTTAAGGTCACTGCCCCACGGACCATGGAAGTGATCCAACAAATCATCGGCAGGACTTTTTTCTCTTTCCAAAATATCATGTATTGAATTCAAAAAATGTGTTTCATCTGGAACTAACCCACCTGCTCCAGCATAAGCTCTCGACTTCAATCCTTCATGTGAAATTGCTGTAACTTGACGAGCTAGCTCAATCATCTTTACGTTATTAACAACTGCACTCAATCCGTTTACAGAAGCCGCAACTCGTAAATCCTCATGAAAAGATACATCCCAATCCTTAACAATGTCCCAAGCAGCATCTAAAGAGTTTTGATCGTAACAAATTCCAACCCAAAACGCAGGTAAAGCGCAAAGGTTCCTCCAGGGGCCACTATCCGCACCCCTCATTTCTAAATATTGCTTGATCCGGGCCTCTGGAAAAATAGTAGTCAAATGGTCAGCCCAATCTGATAATGTTGGAATTTCACCAGGCAAAGCTGGTAACTTTCCCTTCAAAAAATCTCTAAAAGATTGACCTAAAGCATCAATATACTTACCATCTCTATAAACAAAATACATGGGCACATCTAGCGCATACTCTGCCCAAGCCTCAAACCCAAAACCCTCATCAAATACAAATGGAAGCATACCAGTTCGATCTTTATCAAGATTGCGCCAGATACGAGCCCGCCAACTTTTATGGCCATTTGGCTTACCTTCAAAAAATGGTGAGTTTGCAAAAATTGCTGTTGCAACAGGTTGTAAAGCCAATGCCACTCTAAACTTCTTAACCATATCTTCTTGTGAGCCAAAATCGAGGTTAACTTGGACAGTGCACGTCCGATACATCATTTGTGTTCCATGCGTGTCAACACGGCCCATATAATCAGTCATTAGCTTATATCGGCCCTTTGGCAAAATTGGCATTTGCTCATGGTGCCATTCTGGCGCAGCACCTAAACCTATGAATCCAACATTCAATCGATCCGACACAGCTTTCACTTCAACAAGATGTTGATTAACCTCATCACAGGTTTCATGAATTGTTATTAAAGGGGCACCACTTAACTCTAATTGACCACCAGGTTCTAAGGAGATATTTGCTCCCAACTTAGAGAGTCCAATTAAAGCGTCACCTTCTAATATCGGATCCCATCCAAAATCATCTCTAAGATCACCCAATATTTTCAGAATTGATCTCTCACCGTAATATGGAAGTGGGGCGAGAGTGTCGGTTAAAAAGCCAAATTTCTCATGTTCTGTTCCAATTCGCCAGGACTGTTTGTCTTTGCACCCAGCTTCAAGATACTCGATTAATTGATGATAACTAGTAATAGGGCCGCCGCCTGATTGAGGAATAGACATTTCTTTATCTCCAAAAAAGAAAATTTTCAGATTTATTGGTGATATTAAAAAACGACTAAGTCAATCCACTATAATGTTATCTTTTCCCAAACTAGAATATTTTCTTCATTTTGGGAATCCAAAGCAATTCTTATAGCTCCATAATTAACCTTAGTTAGAAATATAAGGGAGTCTATAAACGCATCAACCCCTGAAACAGCCACAGGAAATCTTAAGCTTTCATAGTTGTCACCTTCTAAGTCCCAAAACCTACTATTAACAAAATTACCCTCGGCACTTACTATTAGGCTAATACGTTTTAAAGCATCTAAAGAAATTTCTCCACCATTTATCGCATGAATATAAATAATTTGTCTTTCTGTCACTTCTAGAAACCCCACATTTTGAAGTGCATCACTAGTAATGTATTTTCTAAAGAAGCTAACTAAAAAGGTAGTACCTAGGAAAAGAAATAACAAACCAACTAAAATATTTGGCCAATAAATTGAAAGTAAAAACTTTACTCCCACAAGTGAGATTAAAATCCCCACTATACAGTCTTTATAGCGCTTTATCTGGCTCCAAGCTTCAGCACGTATAAAAGTCACTACCAGTCACCTATACTAGATTGCCATAAAGTTAAGGCAGCGACTACGGCAGTATCTGCACGTAAAATACGAGGTCCAAGACTCACATTTTGAACAAAATTCTTTGATGAAAGTCGTATTCGTTCATGATCTGTAAAACCACCCTCTGGGCCTATTAAAATTGCCCATGAGTTTTTACTATTTTTTAAGATTTCGGTAGAACCCTTTTTCGCCTCGTCACAAAACATAATCATTCTATCTTTTGACCAAAGATCCAAGACATCCGAAAGTTTTTTTAGATCTACCACTTCTGGTACGAAATTTGTACCACACTGTTCTGCGGCTTCAATAGCGTGTAGTTGCAATCGATCTTTGCTAATTCGAGTTGTATTTGTGTGGTCTGTCAAAATTGGCATTATTTTTGCTACACCCATTTCCGTTGCTTTCTCAACAATGAAATCTGTTCTTGATTTCTTTATGGGTGAAAACAAAAGCCATACATCTGGGGGTTTTTGACTATCAGCTACTTTATTTAGGCACTCGAGGCTTCCAGTTGACTTACTTTTTTCAGTAACTTTTGATAACCATTCACCATTATTGTTATTAAAAATATGTAAATGATCTCCAACTTTTAATCGCATTACATTAAATAGGTAATTTGCTTCTTTTTTAGAAACAACAAGTGAATTGCCGTTATACAATTCCTGCTCTACAAACAATCTGATTTTATTCTGCACCATAAGGCCAATCATATGTCTAAGGATCGTCAAACGCCAGAGGGACTCGTAGCTGACACTGTATCAAATAACTGGGTTAATAAAAAAGCTCCATCTTGGAGTCAGCCATACTTAAGATTAAGTAGAATAGATCGACCAATAGGCACATGGCTTTTACTACTTCCTTGTTGGTGGGGAACACTTCTTGCATCAACATCAGATAGCTTGGGTTTTCAACTTTTAGATTTGTGGATAGTGATTGGGTGTGGGTTCGGCGCTATATTGATGCGGGGAGCTGGTTGTACTTGGAATGACATCGTTGATAAAGATATTGATTTTAAAGTTGAAAGAACTCGACACCGACCTCTACCAGCCAAGCAAATTAGTATACCATCAGCCTATACGTGGCTATTCATACAACTTTTGTTGGCTTTTTTTATATTAATATCATTTAATAAAGTAGCAATTTTAGTTGGTATAATATCCATAATACCGATTATTATCTATCCTTTCGCCAAAAGGTTCACTTGGTGGCCACAAATATTCCTAGGAATTGCATTTAATTGGGGGGTATTACTTTCTTGGTCTGCTCACACGGGCTCAATCGATTCCCCAGCTATTTTTCTATACTTGTCTGGTATTTTCTGGACCCTCTTTTATGATACTATTTACGCTCATCAAGATTCAGAAGACGATGCCTTGATTGGTATTAAATCTACTGCTGTCTTTTTTGGAGCTAATTCAATTAAATGGCTGATCACTTTCATAATATTAGCAATGTCTTTTTATATAATTGCAGTTTTGGATGCTTTGTTTATTACTAACGATTCAAGTAAAATAACTATTTGTATCCTCGGTGTAATAGGATTTGGCACTCATTTAGTTTGGCAAGTTTCTAAATTAGATATCAAAGATTGGATGTCGTGTTTAAAAATATTTCGTTCAAACCGAAATGCAGGATTTATTCCCGTAATATTTCTGATAGCATCACTTTTACTATAATATTAACAAATTTAACTTAAGTCTAAGAGATAAAATTTGATCCATTCAGTAAAATATAAACACCTTTTATCATTCATTATAGCTGCCATATTTATATTTATATTTGCATTTTCTTTATCGTCTGCAATTGAGCAGAAAGTATATAAAAAGATTAACAATGAGATCACTTTAAATAAAATTAAGTGGATGAAGTTAAATGTTGATGGTTTAAAGGTTTATTTAAGCGGGGAAGCCCCCTCTGGGTTATCAAAAGTAGAAACTAATAAACTTATACAGACCTTAGTTTCTCCCTCTAGAATAATTGACTATACCACAGTTTCTTCATCAGCAACCGAAGAAGAACCTAATTTTCAAATAAACCTAGTTCGTACTAATACTGAGGTTTCAGTGACTGGAATTGTTCCAAATAAAATCTATAAAGAAACTATTCTCAAAAAATTACAAAAATTTCCTAATTTGAGAAAAAATATAAGTATTTTTGAGAGTTTGACTCCGTTAACTATCGATTTATCAGATAGAAACTTAGACTTTGTTATCTGGTCTCTCTCATTATTCTCACAAGTATCTATATCAATAAACAATGATAATATACAAATTTCAGCTGCAGCTCTGAATAGCAGCGATGCTGAGTTACTAACAAAAAAAATGCGTGCCAAAGCTCCAAAGGGTTTACCTGTAAAAATAAATATTATATTTCCAAAACCCCTAATTTCTCCTTTTTCTTTTGAGTACCTTGCCACAAAAGATTATGGGATTGTAAAAAACTGTTCCTCGACAAACTTAGATAGTCAAAACCTAATTCTCAAAACTCTGCAAAACCTATCACTAAAAGAACCAGCACTGTGCCCAATTGGAATCGGTTCTCCCTCTCCTAATTGGGAAAAAGCTATAATTGCTAGCATACAAAGTTTACACTCTATTGGGCAAGGCTCAGTAAAAATTTCTGACTTGCAGATCAATTTCTTTACAAAAATAGATAAAGGAAAAAATACTATAAATAAAATAATTGAAACCTATAAAAAGGCATTACCTAAAGAGTTTACACTTAATATAAGACTAGGGACAGAACCAAGGGATGAAGACCCTATACTATTGAAACCTTCAGGAGTTAGAATAGAAAAAGACGCTCTGGGCACTATAACCATTAAAGGACAGTTAGGGACCGATTTAGAAAGGCAAATAATCTATACATATGCAAAAGCAATATTTTCTAATTCTGTTATAAGCCTGGATCTAACTCTAAATAGAAAACTCCCAAAAACCTTAACAGAAAATACAACTGTAGGAATGGAAGCATTAAAAGATCTACACATCGGTGTATTATTAGTAGACACTAATAAATTGAAAGTCAGTGGGGTAAGTGATTCATTACTAGGCACTGAGAAAATTAGGGATTTTTTAAAACATAATTTAAATGAAACTATCATTATTGAAACTGACATCTTTTATAACAAATCTCTGAACCCCACGCCTGTTAAAATGACTGCTCAGGAGTGTATAAATAGTATTAAAGATTTATTAATTAATGAGAAAATAATTTTTGAACCTGCTTCAGCAGAAATTAAAGGGACCTCCAGAGTAGCAATAAGAAAAATAGCAACTATACTAAAAAAATGTGAGGATATTAAAATAGAAATCGG
>CAJIZW010000103.1 GCA_905181985.1 uncultured Paracoccaceae bacterium
TTGCACCTCAGTGGCGTCGAGCTCTATTAGCCCTTGCCTTAACTACCACTAGTGGCGGGTTTATCTTTGGAGCAATGACATTTATTATTCCCAGATACTTTGAGCTTCAACTAACAGGAATAACTAGTTCAGTTGCGGTCACTGGCTTAATAGCCTCAATGGTCTATGCAATAGCGGGGTTTACACAAATAGGGGCTGGTTTATTAATTGACCGCTTTCCCGCAAAGCCAATTTTATTTGTTATTGGGGTTGGACAAGTAATATTCATATATCTTGCCTCGACAGTCTCTGACCTTCAATTATTTTTTGTAACGTTAGTGGCAACTAGCTTCGTATTTGGTCAAATTCCAATAATTGATACTATTATGTCTAGATATATTCCTGATAAATCACGCGGGAATGTTTTAAGTGTGAAGTTCGCTTTAAACTTGGGTGCAGGAGCAAGTGTCCTACCCATTTCTAGTTTAATGCTTAAACATGGTTACGAGTTATCGAACTTATTCGTGGTTATGAGTTTTATGGCGATGTTTGTAGTGCTGGCGTCACTAATTCTACCGTCAGAGCAAAGAACTAAATAATGACAAAAAATTATAAAGTTGCTAGTGGGTCCACACTACTTTTCGGTTAGTATCAAAATTTTCAGCATAGCCCCCGCTTCGTATTATAGGTTTTCTTTTTTTGGGGTCTACAATTATAGCATCTATACCGTGCTTATTAGCATATTTTACAGCTGATTCTTTATCTGGGAAATTTAACTTTACTTGAGCCTGCATCTCGCCAGATGACGTCCAGCCCATTAAAGGGTCAATTTTACTAGACATTTCAGGGTAAAACTCTAAAACCCAGCCTTGAGATTTAGCATTGCCAGACTGTGTGGCTGGTCTACTTGGTTGAAATATTCGAGCACTCATGTCTTGTCTCCATTGGTGACATCTTTATATCTGAAAAAATAACACTATTTGCAAGAGGACAAAGTAGGTAAAGGTAATTTAAAAGGAAAAGATTCTATTTATGCACAATAACTCTCCAATAAATCTCCCCTTAATGACGAAGCCGCCAACGGGGCTCATAAACAGAGAAAAGCTCGAGGGTGGGCAATCTTTTGTACTAAAAACTTCCTTTGATGCCGCGGGAGATCAACCAGCTGCAATAAAAGAGTTAATAAAAGGATTAAGTGATGGAGAGCAAAACCAGGTACTATTAGGAGCAACAGGAACTGGTAAAACTTTCACAATGGCTAAAGTTATAGAAGAAACACAGCGGCCAGCAATTATTCTTGCTCCTAATAAGACACTGGCAGCACAGCTATATGGAGAGTTTAAAAACTTTTTTCCAAGTAATGCAGTAGAGTACTTTGTTTCCTACTATGATTATTATCAACCCGAAGCCTACGTCGCTCGGTCAGACACTTATATTGAGAAAGAAAGCCAAATAAACGAACAGATTGATCGAATGAGGCATTCTGCAACTCGCTCTCTATTAGAACGAGATGACGTAATAATTGTTGCATCAGTAAGTTGTATTTACGGGATTGGGTCTGTGGAAACCTATGGTGCAATGACACAGGACTTATTTTTAGGGCAAACTTACGATCAAAGAAAAATTATGTCTGACCTCGTCGCGCAACAATATAAACGTAATGATCAAGCTTTTCAAAGAGGAAGTTTTAGGGTGCGTGGAGACTCTTTAGAAGTTTGGCCTGCGCACCTAGAGGACCGCTCTTGGCGAATGTCTTTTTTTGGAGAGGAGCTTGAAGCTATTACTGAGTTTGACCCTCTCACAGGAAAGAAAACAGATTCATTTGAGAGAATACGTTTGTACGCGAATTCGCATTATGTAACTCCCCGACCGACAATGAAGCAAGCAATAACAGGCATTAAAAATGAATTAAAAGTTCGACTCAACCAATTAAGTAAAGAAAGTAAATTACTTGAACTACAACGTTTAGAGCAACGGACTAATTTTGACCTTGAGATGCTTGAAGCAACAGGTGTGTGTAGCGGTATTGAAAATTACTCAAGGTATTTAACAGGCAGAGCACCAGGTGAACCACCGCCAACATTATTTGAATTCATGCCAGATAACGCAATTGTATTCGCAGATGAGTCTCATGTCTCAGTTCCACAAATTAATGGGATGTATAAAGGAGACTTTAGACGAAAATCCACACTAGCTGAGCATGGCTTTCGCCTACCATCCTGCATGGATAATAGGCCTCTAAAGTTTGAGGAGTGGGATGGGATGAGGCCACAATCTGTTTTTGTTTCTGCTACGCCAGCGGGGTGGGAGCTTGAACAAACTGGCGGAGCTTTCATTGAGCAAGTCATTAGACCAACTGGCCTTTTAGATCCCATAATCGAAATTCGTCCAGCGGTGTCTCAAGTCGACGATATACTAGATGAAGTTCGAAAGGTCTCTGCCGACGGTTATCGTACTCTAATTACAACTCTTACAAAAAGGATGGCAGAGGACCTTACTGAATATTTGCATGAGCAAGGCATAAAAGTGCGATACATGCATTCTGAAATAGATACTATAGAGCGTATCGAAATTCTACGGGATCTCCGTCTTGGCGCTTTTGATGTCTTAATAGGAATCAACCTTCTCCGAGAAGGCCTTGATATACCTGAATGTCGTTTCGTAGGCATACTTGATGCGGATAAGGAGGGGTTTTTACGATCTGAAACTTCATTAATTCAAACAATTGGTCGAGCAGCTCGAAATG
>CAJIZW010000104.1 GCA_905181985.1 uncultured Paracoccaceae bacterium
CCGGACTGTCTGATGCAAACCCATATTGGTGAGCAGCCTGAAGAAGTAAAATGGGTTAAAGAGCTTTTCCCAAAATCAAAGGATTATTTAGATACTTATGAAAAAAGTGGGCTTTTAGGACCAAAAAGTGTCTTTGGACATGGCATTTACCTCACTGATAGAGAAAAAGATAGAATAAAGGAAGTTAAAGCGTCCATAATTCACTGCCCCACATCAAATACATTTATTGGGTCAGGCCTATTTGACATGAAAGGGTTGTCACTTGCAGGACAAAAAATTGGATTAGCAACAGACATTGGTGGAGGTTCATCCTTCTCAATGTTAAAAGTTATGGCCGCCGCATATGAAATAGCTCAATTGAGAGGTTACGCTCTTCACCCAGCTGACCTTTTATGGCTTTCCACCAGGGGTTCTGCGGAGTCGATCCATCTAGATAAAAAAATTGGAAACCTAGCTCCCGGAATGGAAGCAGATATCTTAGTCCTAGACCTACACTCCACTACCGCTATCTCACAACGCGCAAATCAGTCTAAGAATATTTGGGAACTCATATTCCCTACCATTATGATGGGTGACGATCGCGCAATTAAAGATGTTTTTATTAAAGGTGACAAATGGTCCCCTAAATTAAAGTAGTTTTAGGGATATTTCTAATTATTTAAATAAAGTAGATCTTTGACCCTCTTTTGATTTTAATATTTTAAATGATCATTTTTAAGATATTTAAGGCCTGAGTATGTAGTTGTTGGGTCCCCGCAGCCAAAACACGTCCACCACTTTCAGCTGGACCGCCTGTCCAGCTAGTTACGTAGCCTCCGGCAGCCTTTATTACCGCCATAGGCGCTTGAATATCATAAGGTTTCAGTCCAGCCTCAATAACAATATCAATGTGCCCTAATGCCAAAAGACCATAGGCATAACAATCCAACCCATAGCGAGTTAATTTACAGTGTTTAGAAACCCCCTTAAAACCTTTTAACTCTAAACTGGTACCTATTTCTGGATAAGTGGAAAACAATATTGCCTCTTTTAACTCTTTAACTTTTGATGCACCAAGGTTTTTTTCTACGAAGGGACCACTAAACAGTTTTTCATCAAAGCCACCAGAAAACCTTTCATTAATGTACGGCTGGTCTATAATCCCAAATATCGAAGTGCCATTATGGTTTAAAGCCACTAAAGTACCCCATGTAGGGGTTCCAGAAATGTAACCGCGTGTTCCATCAATCGGATCCAAAACCCAGGTAAAACCAGTTGATCCACTTTTAGGAGGGTACTCCTCCCCTAAAATACCATCGTTTGGCCGATTTAATTCGATAAGTTCTCGCATAGCCTTTTCTGCTCGCCGATCAGCGATTGTTACTGGGTCAAACAAAGTTTCCTCTTTTGAGTCCACAGTTACTGAGCTCATACGAAAATATTTTAATGTCTCAACTTTAGCTGCATCAGCCACTGCATGAGCAAGCTTTATCAATTGATTTTTTTCTAATTTATCCATAATTCATCTTTAATAAAATAATAATTTCCACGTAACACTAATTCTTAAGTTTGCATATTTTAAATTTGATCTTTGTAGTTAAAAATATACTAACTCACAGAGGTAAATAATTAAAAAGGAGTCAATTTTGTCATGAAAGCTTTACAAGTTACACACTTTGGTAACCCTCCAGTTTTAGTAGACATTCCAAAACCTAAACCAGGACCAGGGCAAGTTTTAATTAAAATTTTTTCCTGTGGTTTAAATTTTGCTGACCTTTTAATGTTAAAAGGTACCTATCAAGAATTACCTCCTCTGCCATTTACCTTAGGAATGGAAGTTGCCGGTGAAGTTGTTGAGCTTGGGCCTGACGTAAACTCTCCGGCTATTGGTTCACGGATTGCTGTTTTTGGTGGAAATGGTGGGTTGGCAGAGTTTGGTACGTTTTCAGCTGATCTGTGTATCAATATACCGGAGAGCATGACGTTTGAAGTGGCCTCAGCGTTTCAGGTAGCGTACTCCACAAGTCACGTAGCGTTAGATTATAGGGCGAAACTTCGGCCTAACGAAAACCTTTTAGTCTTAGGCGCTGCAGGTGGGGTTGGTTTAACAGCCGTAGAAATAGGAAAAGTCCTAGGAGCAAATGTAATAGCAGCAGCGAGAGGTTCAAAAAAGCTAGCCGTAGCAAAAAAAGCTGGAGCCACTCACTTAATTGATACAGAGAGAGATGATCTTCGAAAAATAGTAAAGGAACTAGGTGGGGCAGATGTTGTTTACGACCCCGTGGGTGGAGACCTATTCAAATCAGCCCTTCGAGCCTGCAACCCAGAAGCGAGACTGTTGACAATTGGATTTGCAAGTGGAGATATTCCCCAAATTCCAGCAAATCATTTACTTGTAAAAAATATAAATATAATTGGATTTTATTGGGGTGGTTATCAGAAATTTAAACCACCTGTTATTTCAAACAGTTTAATCAAGTTATTTGAATGGTATGTGGACGGAAAAATTCAACCTCACATCAGTGATTCTGTAGAACTAGAGGATACAGAAAAAGGTTTAGAGTTACTTAGATCAAGAGCGTCCACTGGTAAGGTAACTGTAAGAACAAATAATCCACAAAAGTAATTTAAAACATATTTCGTTGAAATTTAAAGTTAATTTAAATTCCTGTTATACTTGAAATTTAATGAAAAATTGATCATATAGAGAATAGGTGTAAATATTACACAAGTAATAAATTATTTTAATGGAGAAAAAAGATGGCTGAATTTGATACAATCCGTACAGCAGGAGTCAGCTCAAGACCTTTAGCAATCGATGAAGGCCTTAAGAAACATATGAGTAAAACCTATAGCTTAATGGCTATAGCTATGCTTATCACTGGAGCAGTTGCCTATGTAGTAGGGAATAATAACGCAATGCTTTCCGTAATTTTTGGATCACCTCTTCGTT
>CAJIZW010000105.1 GCA_905181985.1 uncultured Paracoccaceae bacterium
TTAGCAGCACTTCTCTTTGGATTTCTATACCAAGGTGGTGCCGAGCTTGCCATGTGGACAACAATCCCTCGCGAATTAATAGTAGTTATACAAGCCTTAGTTATACTTTTTACAGGCGCTCTAGAAAATATGGTGAGAGCACCACTTAACTGGCTTTGGTTAAAAAGCCATCGAGGTGCAAGTTAATGGACTTCATGGTTTTAATTCAAGTCCTAGACTCAGCCCTAAGACTCGCTGTGCCTTTACTGTTTTGTAGTCTTGCAGGTCTATTTAGCGAAAGAGCCGGTATATTTGATATTGGATTAGAAGGAAAAATATTAATAGCTGCATTTTTTTCTGCAGCCACTGCCTCTGTATCAGGCTCAGTATGGGTTGGACTGTTTTTTGGGATTTCTGCCTCCATGCTGTTTTCACTTCTACACGGACTAGCGTCCATAACTTTTAGAGGAAACCAACTCATTTCAGGCGTAGCAATTAACTTCCTTGCCGCCGGGATTACAGTCCTAATTGGCCAAAGTTGGTTTAAGTTAGGTGGTCGGACACCATCTTTATCAGGCAACGCTAGGTTTTCAGAAATAACATTTCCATTTGCAGATAGCGTCTCAAGCGTTCCAATTATTGGACCAATCTATTCAGAACTATTGTCTGGTCACACAGCTTTAGCATATTTCGCCATCCTGATGGTTCCAATTAGCTGGTACATATTATTTAGAACCAGATTTGGACTTCGTCTTCGGGCTGTTGGGGAAAATCCCGCTGCAGTTGATACTGCTGGAATTTCAGTGATTCAACTACGGTACCTAGCTGTAATAATTTGTGGACTATTATGTGGATTAGCGGGCGCTTACCTGGCAACTGGCTTAGCTGCAGGGTTTGTTAAAGATATGAGTGCAGGAAGAGGGTTTATTGCCCTTGCTGCCTTAATTTTTGCAAAATGGAGGCCGTGGCACGTCCTTTATGCCACACTTTTATTTGGATTGCTTGAAGCTATTTCAAATCGATTCCAAAATATAGAGATACTTGGAATAATTTTACCGACCCAATTAATGCAAGCCTTACCATATATATTAACTGTCATAATACTTGCCGGATTTGTTGGAAAAGCAACCCCCCCATTAGCCGGAGGTGTTCCATATATTAAGGAATAACCTTAACTCCAATTTGTAGCATGTTAATATTAGATAAAGTAAATTCGTGGTTGCGGATAGAACATGAAGAGGTTTAGTAAACATTTATGCAAATTTATCTTCCCATAGCTGAAGTTTCGATAAATGCCTTCTTATTATTAGGGCTAGGCGGATTTGTTGGGATTCTTTCTGGTATGTTTGGTGTGGGTGGGGGGTTCTTAATGACACCTTTACTATTCTTTATTGGGATTCCTCCTGCAGTTGCAGTTGCTACTGAAGCAAACCAAATTGTGGCTTCCTCTTTTTCAGGTTTTTTAGCCCACTTTCGTCGTAAAAATGTTGATATAAAAATGGGCTTCGTCCTTCTGGTTGGTGGCATAATAGGGGCAGCCATAGGTGTACAGGTATTCGCATTATTGCGAGAAATTGGTCAGGTCGATTTACTTGTAAAACTCTGTTATGTTTTATTCCTAGGCATAATTGGTATTTTAATGTTCTTTGAGAGCCTAAGAGCAATCAGGAGATCTAAAAATACATCTCTGAAAAGACCCACTAAAAAGAGACATAACTGGATCCATAACTTACCCTTCAAAGCAAAATTTAGAACTTCCGGTCTATACATTTCTGTAATTCCTCCTGCTTGCATTGGTTTTATAGTAGGAATTCTTTCTGCTATTATGGGTGTTGGTGGAGGCTTTATTATGGTGCCAGCAATGATCTACTTGCTTGGTATGCCGACTAAGGTAGTTGTTGGAACTTCTTTGTTTCAAATAATTTTTGTTACAGCTTTTGCGACGATCATGCACGCAACAACTAACTACACCGTCGATATGGCTTTGGCTGTTTTACTTTTAATTGGTGGGGTCTTAGGCGCTCAAGTTGGAACAAGAATAGGACTGAAGCTAAAAGCAGAACAATTAAGAATATTATTATCTTTAATAGTTATTTTAGTCTGTTTAAAAATTGCTGGAGATCTAGTTTTAGAACCCAAAGAGTTATTTTCATTAGATATGGGTATAAAACATTGATACTTCGGATAATGACACTCCTAGTTTCCTTTATGATTACGAGCAATGCTATTGCAGAAAGGTTAGTTGCACAGCTATCAAAAGAAGAAGTCGCAATTACTGCTAACTTCGACGGTTCAGAAATATTTATCTATGGTGCCATAAAACACGAAAATTCCAACAAAACTACAGACCCTTTAGAAGTAGTGATCACGGTGTCCGGCCCAGCTGAAAAACTTCACGTTAGGAAGAAATCAAAACATGCTATGATTTGGTTAAACACTGAGACCATTGAAATTGATTCAGCTCCTAGTTTTTATGCCGTTGCGTCAACAGGTGCCTTAAAAGAAGTGATAAACAATACAGAAAATCTTAAGTATAAGATCTCTATCCGAGAGGTAATACGATCCATAGGGAACCCAGCAACGATTCAAAATCCCACCGACTTTACTGAAGGGTTGATAAGAATTCGTAGTGAAAATAAACTTTATCAGGACTTGGATAACAGTATTTCATTAACAGATGAAACACTGTTTGCAACAACGATTAACTTACCGTCAAACCTGGTTGAAGGCGAATACACAATACGTTTTCTCTTAGCTCGTGACGGGAAAGTGATCGATCAGCTGTCAACGACTATACCAGTTAATAAAGTTGGATTAGAGCGATGGATCTTTGACCTATCTCGCCAACAACCATTAATTTATGGACTACTCTCTTTATTCATTGCAATTTTCGCAGGCTGGTTAGCATCAGCTGTGTTCAGGTACATACGGATATAAATTTTAATTTAATAAATCTTCGTACCCTAACGGCACTGTTGGACGTTCTAAGCGATTTCGCTCCACCCAAATAACTTTATTCTGTGCCCGTGTAATCGCTACATAAGCCAACCTTTTCCACAGCAGTTGTCCAGCTTCCTCACGCCCAGAGCTGGCCGCAGCAAAAATATCTGGTGCAAAGACCTGCACGGTAGGCCACTGTGACCCCTGCGACTTATGAATAGTTATCGCTGCTCCATGAAGAAAGGACGCACCCATCCTAGCTGCAAAAGGGATAAATGGTTCTTCTGCATCATTGGTTTCAATCTTTATGATAGAAGCCGCACTTACCCGTGGATCTTCAGCACCCAATACATGTAGTTTTGAAAATCCAGGTTTTTTACCGGGTCCAAGGTAAATTACTTGGGCCCCTTTAACTAAACCTCTAGCTTCAAGGTCAATTCTTTTTTTTCTATGTTTGATTGGTAGCTCTATACCATCACAAATTAGCGGTTCTCCAGGAATCAAATCTCCTAATGACGCGCCAAATGCCAACCTATAAGCCTGAATTAATCGGACTCTGGTCTTATTTCGCCACACTAATACTGGTGACCGCGACATTAAATCTGAATTAACACGGGGTGAGCAAACAACCCTATCATCTCTAATCGATATATCTCTAATTAGATCTTCAAACTGATTAAAAGTTATATTAGGCTCACCTAGAGCATGAGCCAGGTCTAAGATGGGACTATCTTCACTTTGCCGATGTACTCGAGATAAATAAATTTTTTCACTATCTGCAAGACTATCAAAAATCATTTCACCTGACTGAACTACTGGTGGAAGTTGTGCTGGATCCCCAAACAATACTAATGTACTAAAAATTTCTGACAAATCTTTCAGCTGTTGATCATCAAGCATAGAAGCCTCATCAACAAAAGCTATATCAAGAGGCTCTTCCCTCCTTTTCCATCCCTTTATAAAGTCCGAGCCCTTTAGTCCAATGCTAGCAAGGGCTGCTGGTACTGATTTATTTATTGAATAAAATTCATATGCTTTATCTAAAGTTGCGCTACTGAAGCCTTCAATTTCTGGTTTTTTTCCTGTTCCAATAAACCACTCTGCAATTTTTTCGAATTCAGGATCATAAAGAGGCGTGTATAAAACCCTATGAATTGTTGTAGCAGGTACGCCGTTGTTTCGAAGTACACTCGCCGCTTTATTTGTCGGAGCGAGTATAGAAAGGCTCCTTGAGTCTGAATTAATTGCTCGAGAATAGTCCGATGAAATCACTAAGACACCACTATCCTTAACAGATTTTACCAAATCTGTCAGTAGTAGAGTTTTTCCTGATCCTGCGCGTCCAATAACAGAAATTAAAGTATTTTGTTTTTCAAATGTTTCTTTAAGTAATTTTTTTTCTTTTAAATCAACTCCCACTTTAAGCAGTAACTCTGTAATCACTGCGTTAGCCCGAATTTGATCAGAAGAGTACTCTACAAGTTTGATATTATTTCTCATATACGCATCGTAGAATGGTATTCATAAGAACTCTAGACTTTTAGATTAATAAAGATACATCTAACAAAAATATAATTTAATTTTATCCAAATCCCTAACTTTAAATAATAAAAGTCTTAAAGAGTTAGTAGACAAATTCTTATTTTGAAGTACAACAAAACAAAATTTGAACATAAATAGTTAGGAGAGTTTAGTATGACTATTCACATTGGTGCGGCAGTTGATGATATAGCAGAAACTGTTTTACTTCCAGGTGACCCTTATCGCGCAAAATGGGCTGCAGAAACTTTTCTTAAGAACCCCAAGCTGGTAAATGAGATCCGAGGTATGCTTGGTTACACAGGTACTTGGAGAGGTAATAGAGTAACTATACAAGGATCTGGTATGGGCATGCCATCTCTATCTATTTATGTGAATGAATTGATTAGGGAGTATAGCGCCAAGACACTAATCAGAATTGGTTCAACAGGAGCAATGCAAGAAAATATTGAACTCAGAGATATAATATTAGCGATAACCGCCTCAACAGTATCTAATCCTTCAGCTAGTATCTTTAAAGACTTTAACTTCTCTCCGGTAGCGAACTGGGACCTCCTTAGTAAAGCCGCTAAAGTAGCCGAAACTAAAAAAATTAAAACTCATATAGGGGGTATCTATTCCTCAGATACATTTTATGACGAGCGGCCTGACTTAACAAAGGAAATGATCAGGCATGGTATACTGGCCGTCGAAATGGAAACTGCTGAACTATATACTCTAGCAGCCAGATACGGTTGTAAGGCATTATCTATATTAACTGCCTCGGATCACTTAATAACCAAAAAAGAGCTGCCCGCTGCAGAAAGGGAGAAGAGCTTTTCATCAATGGTCGAGATAGCTTTAGAAACAGCATTTGCGCCATAACTAGGACTTAATTCTATAACCCGTCTTAAATATCCATGTAATCATACCAATACAGCAACATGTAAATATAGCGATAGCCATTAGGCTTAAACCAATACCTACATCTGCTGTACCAAAAAAGGACCACCTAAAGCCTGAAATCAAATAAAATATTGGATTGAACATCGAAATTGATTGCCAAATTGGTGGTAGCATAGAAATCGAATAGAAACTTCCTCCAAGGAATACTAATGGTGTAAGGACTAATAAGGGTATCATTTGAACTTGATCGAAGTTCTTAGCCCACACCCCAATGATAAATCCAAACAAGCTGAAACTTACACAAGTAAGCACTAAAAACACTATCATAAAGAATGGATGTAATATTGTTAAATCAACAAACAAATGTGCCGTGATTAACACCACCACCCCAATCATCAAAGACTTTGTTACAGCTGCTCCAACATAACCTAAAATAATTTCAAAAGAGTTAATAGGAGCAGATAGTATTTCAAAAATTGTTCCGACAAATTTAGGTAGATATATTCCAAAACTAGCAAACGAAGTGCTCTGCGTCATGATGTTTAACATTATAAGTCCTGGGACGATAAAAGCTCCATAACTCACATCATCTATGGTTCCTATTTTACTCCCAATAGCGGTCCCAAAGACAACAAAATATAACGATGTAGACACTATCGGTGAAATAAAGCTCTGAAAAAAGGTTCGAAAAAACCGTGTCATTTCATAGATATATATAGCTCGAATTCCTGAAAAATTCATTTCTTTTCCTCAAGTAAAGTAGTAAAAATATCTTCTAAAGAGGATTGCCGTGTTGAGACATCTTTGAGTATCAATCCTGCCTTCGAAATATCAGTTAAAAGTTTTGTTATCCCGGTTCGGTTAGCACTTGTATCATAGCTATATAGAAGTGCTGTTCTTTGTTCACTAAGGATAAGTTTGTATGCACTCAAGGATTCGGGAATAGCAGTAATAGGATCATGCAATTCAATTTTTAACTCCTTTTTTCCCATTTTCTTGAGTAGAGTTTTTTTATCACTAAGCAGTAACATTTTTCCTTGATTCATTACCCCCACTCGATCTGCTATCGCCTCAGCTTCTTCTATATAATGAGTAGTAAGAATAACCGTTACCCCTGATGCACGAAGTGAATTAACAAGTGCCCACATATCTTTCCTAAGTTCGACATCAACTCCTGCTGTGGGTTCATCTAAGAAAAGGACTCTAGGTTCATGACTAAGGGCTTTAGCTATCAAAACTCTACGTTTCATACCTCCAGATAAAGTCATGATTGGAGAATCTCGTTTGTCCCACAGGGATAGTTTTTTTAGCACCTCTTTTAAGTAATTATCATTTCTTGGTTTTCCAAACAGACCTCGGGAAAACCTTAAGGTGTTTAGAACTGTCTCAAATGAATCGAGAACTAATTCTTGGGGAACAAGCCCTATTAATCTCCTCGCATCCCGATAATCCTTAATCGCATCAAATCCATCAACAAAAATTTTTCCCGAAGAAGGGTTAACTATTCCACAAATTGTAGAAATCAGTGTTGTCTTCCCAGCTCCATTGGGACCTAATAAAGCTAAGATTTCACCTTCAGAAATTTCCAAAGAAATATCATCCAATGCAATTAGCTTTGAACTATAAGTTTTCGATAGATTTTTTACTATTACTATAGGGGTCAAAGTTATTTTCTTTCTAATATTTTTATATTATATTTATAAGAGTTGTATGCGAAACAACCGATATTTACACAACCCCAGCTATAGTCATATATTGTTCTGGAAGCGACAGTCAGAGCTGTTATTTATAATCTTAGTCTATTCTTAGTTATAAATTTCTAAACCTCTTCTCAAAAGCCTTATAACAAATATACCTGAAACCTTGGTAGGAAATGCTCAAGTCAGAAAAGACACTAAATTTTATTACTAACCTAGTAAAAAAAAATTATTTATATGAAAAGTTAATAAATAAAAGCTAAGTTAAATAACTTTATGCCTAAACACTGTAACTAAAGGTTAATGTAATTTTTTTGAAACCTCTAATATGGATTCTTCAAGAAACTTATCTTGATCAACCTCTTTAGAATGGTTTTGTATCACCTCTGACGCAACAGCTATGGCAACTGATATCGCCGTATCCCTAATTTCTAAAATCGCTGCAACCTCTGCTGATTCCAATTGCTCTACTGCCGCTTGCATTCTTCGTTCTATCGATATTTCTAAATCTTTTTGTGCTTGTGCCGCCACAGCTTTGGCTTCTTCCTTAGCATTTTTTATTATTCTTTCAGCTTGCTCAGCAATTTCTTTCTGTTTTCTCTCATAACTAGCTAACAGAGTTTGAGCCTCTTCTCGAAGTTTTTTTGCCTCATCTAATTCTGTGCGTATTCCATCCGCCCTTTTATCTAAAAGTCCCGCTAAAAGGTTGGGTACTTTAAGATATAGCAAGATACCAACAAATAATGCAAAACTCAGCGAAACTATAAAGTCAGTATTTTTTAATGAGAAAAATGTGTCCCCTGCTGCATGAGAACTTAAAGGGTATAATATAAATACGACTGTAAGGCCAAAGTTTCTCATGATATCACTCCGTTACTTTCTGGCTCACTGATTTCATTATTAACTTTTCATCAATGGGTCCTGGTGAAACTTTTACAACTATATCAATTGCAATTTCGTTAGCAACATCAAGAATACTACTTTTAGCTTTAGCCTTAATATCGTTGAGCTTCTGTTCACTTTCTTTCGCACGTTCAGCAATTTGCAGATCTGCGTCTGCAATTTTTCTACCTAATTCTGCTTTCATTTCGAGTTTAGTGTCATTGATTATATTATTAGCTTCGATTCTAGCATCCGCTAAAGCTTTGTTATATGCCTTCTCAGCGTCTTCAGCCATTTGCTTCAATTCTTCAGCCCGAGCAAGATCATGTTCAATCGTGTCTTGTCTGTCTGACAGAACTGCACCAATTCGAGGCAAAGCAATTTTCGAAAGAACAAAATATATAGCCACTATTGTAACGAACAACCAAAACATTTGATTTGGAAACGTAGTAAAGTCTAATTGAGGCATGCCTGGTTCGACTGGTACATCACTTGGTGTTTTTGCCATATATTTGTCCCTCAAAAATTTTATTTAGATCAAATAATAAAAATATTAATTTTTACTTTAGACTAAATTTATATCAATCTTTAGACAGCAAACATTAGTAAAAGTGCTACTAGGAATGAAAAAATTCCTAATGCTTCAGCAAATGCAATACCAATGAACATTGTCGCTGTCTGCCCTGCGGCTGCTGACGGGTTTCTAAGTGCACCAGACAAGAAGTTTCCTACCACATGTCCAACACCAATTGCGGCGCCGCCCATACCAGTACAGGCAAGCCCTGCCCCTATATATGCTCCCATTTGTACGATATCACCTTCCATTTTAATTCTCCTTTTGTTAAAATTAGTTATAATTAATGATTATTTAATGATGTGGATGAAGAGCATCCTTTAAATAGACACAAGTCAAAATAGCGAAAACATATGCTTGAATAAACGCCACCAAAACCTCCAAAGCATAAATTGCTGTAATAGCAATAACTGAGAAAGGTGATATGACCGCAATAGCAGCAAACGCGGCAAAAACTTTTATAACGGCATGTCCTGCCATCATATTACCAGCAAGTCTGATAGAATGACTTAATGGTCTTACAAAATACGAAATTATTTCAATAATAGCGAGTATAGGCCTTAACACTAAAGGTGCTGAACTGATCCAAAAAACACTCAAAAATCCAAAACCGTGTTTGACAAAACCCAAAATGGTTACAAAAAGAAATACACCCATCGCGAGTACCGCAGTAACTGCAATGTGAGAAGTGGTAGTAAATGCCCCCGGAAGCAAACCTAGGAAGTTCGAAAACACAATAAACATAAACAATGTCATAATTAATGGAAAATACTTTACACCGTCTTTACCACTTACGTCTTCCACCATTTTAAAAATAAACCCATAAGCAAGTTCACCAATTGATTGGATGCGATTAGGAATTAAGGCTCTGCGAGAAGTTCCTAAAACTAACAAAAGGAAAATACACAAAACGGTTAACCCCATCCATAAGGTGACATTAGTGACAGTAAATATTCCTACGGGTCCATCACCAAATAGAGGGGTAACCCTAAACTGATCCATAGGGTGAAAAACCAATCCACCCTCTTCCGCTCCACTAGTCTGCTCCGTCAAAATTACTTTCCTTTTTCTTTACACTACTAGTGTGCTTGACTTGTTCTGCCCCGATTTCCTTAGCAGTCTTTAGCATTACGTTTATTCCTGCTGCCATCCCAAGCAATATAAACAGTATCATAAACAGTGGTTTCGAATTAAATAAATAATCTAAACCCCAACCTATTCCAAACCCAATAGCTAACCCAGCCACCAGCTCTATAACCATTCTCCACGCAAAATGAGCCTGGGAGTAATGATCATCCAAAAGAGGCTCATCTACTTTATTCTTCTTCAACGCATTTAATCTTTCAGATAATACTTGTATCTCAGATTTTTTGTCGCTTTCAGTCATAGTAGCACAACTTCTTTCGGTTGACCTTTGTTAGATCTGAAAATAACAAAAGTCAATTATAAATAAGACATCAAGATTTATCCCAAGGTATTGATTATGTTACCTTTTATCTATTTTTTTTCATAGTGAGACAGCAAGTCGCATTTCAAAAGTAATATTTTTAATTCAACCATGTGGTTGAGGAACAAAGTGATTAAAATGAAATTAGACAAATCCAATCATTTAGATCTAATATTTGCGGCACTATCGGATAAAACTAGACGAAGAATATTAATGCTACTATTAGAAGATGACATGTCTGTTACAGATATAGCAGAGCCTTTTGACACTTCTCTAGCAGCAATCTCTAAACATTTGATAGTACTTGAAAAAGCGGGCCTAATCTCAAGAGAGCGAAAAGGACGCATAAGTTGGTGTAAAATTTTACCCGATGCTCTAAGAGATGCCGTCATTTGGATAGAAAGCTTCGGACAAGTACAGCCATTTAATTTAGATGCACTCGAGGAGTTTATTGCTTTAAACTTAAAAGGTAATATTTGATAATCATTAACTGTTAAATATCCTGATTAATCTTCAGATAATTTATTCTCTTAATAACAATAATAATGAAACAATTATTAAAAGAAGCCCTATTAATACAAGAGGCGTTGGGGGTGGATTTCCAAGTATTAACTCCCACAATACTACCCAACTCGGAATTAGGTAAGTGTAAGCCATAACTTTTGAAGATGGTAATATCATAGTAGAATGGTGGATCAGCAAATTAGTTACAGCAGATGCAAATATCGCTAAATAGAGTAAGCACACCCAAAATACCCAGGGTAGATCAACCCAAGATACAGAAGCTATGTCTCTCCAAAAAAATAAGAACAAAAGCAATGTCCCAGCTAGCAAAGTACCTGCTGTGAACACTAAGGGAGTTTCGCCTCGGTTTAGTTTTCTTACTAATGGAGTATAAATTGCATGAAAAATACACGCAAAAAAGAATATTAGCTCACCAGTACCTATATCAAAATTAATAAGTGAACTGAAATCAGCCTTAAATATTGTCCAGATAGCTCCGATTGCACCAATAAAAAGGGCCAAAGCGATACGAGTATTAATAAATTGCTTCAACAAAAAATAACCAGCTATGGCTGAAAACAACGGTGTTAGAGTAAATACAGCAGAAGTGCTGACTGGTGGTGCTGTTTTTAGAGCTTCAAACATCAAGACAAAATAGGTTATAAACACCCCACCTAGAACGAAATATCGCCAAGTAGATTTAAAGGCAGTGCGAGGAATTCCCTCTCTTAAAGCTGCAACAGACGCTATAATACAAAATGCAATCAGAAACCGCACAGCTGTTAACGCGCCTGGCGACACCAGATTAGCAATAATAGATCCAAGAGAGAATGAGCCCGCCACTAGCACTGAGAACAAAAGCATCGACAAATGTCCAAAATAGTGGGGCTTAGCTATTATTTTAAAGATGGTTGACCCCCATTTATAACTCAAAAATTAGAAAACTCTTATTTTGCCTAAGTAACCTTACTCTTGATCGGCGTGTTAACGATATAACAATAAGTTATCTAGCAATAAAGTATAAAAAAAAATCAACACTTAAGAAAATTATAACAAAATACCACTGCTTGACACCTTAGTTTTATGAGTTTATTCAGCGTTTAATTCGGAAGTTATACTCTTCCGGTCTTTGCTGTCAGCAGAGATCGTCCCCCACCAGCGTTGTACGCCCGTGGGGGCGTTAGGCGTTACAGAAATCTCTTAGCCCAGGGATTGATATTTTAAGGAGGGGCCACTGATGTTTGAAAATCTTTCAGAACGCCTCACTGGTGTTTTTGGAAAACTTACTAGGCAAGGCACATTATCAGACGATGATGTGAGCACGGCTCTACGAGAAGTTAGAATTGCCCTACTTGAAGCTGACGTATCTTTGCAGGTAGCAAGGGACTTTGTTGCCGCCGTGTCTGAAAAGGCCAAAGGTCAGAACGTAGTAAAGTCGGTTACACCGGGCCAACAAGTTATAAAAATTGTTCATGATGAGTTAAAACATTTCTTAGCAGGTGACAAAGATCAAGAATCAGACAAGTTAAAGATTGATAATCCACCAGCACCAATCTTAATGGTTGGGTTGCAGGGCTCCGGTAAGACAACAACTACTGCTAAGCTTGCAAAAAGACTTACTGAACGGAATAAAAAACGCGTACTAATGGCTTCATTAGATGTTAATCGCCCAGCGGCAATGGAACAATTAGCCATTCTTGGCTTACAAATTGGTGTAGACACCTTACCTATTGTTCCTGGAGAGCGCCCAGTAGATATCGCACGAAGAGCAAAACAGCACGCCACTTTAGGTGGTTATGACGTTTTCATGCTCGACACAGCAGGCAGGCTTCATATTGATGAGGTTTTGATGCACGAAGTCGAAGCCGTTCGTGACATCACTAATCCTCGTGAAATATTACTCGTAGTAGACGGTTTAACAGGCCAGGATGCCGTGAACGTTGCTAAAGAGTTCGACGAGAAGGTTGGTGTATCAGGTGTTGTTCTAACAAGGATGGACGGTGACGGCAGAGGCGGAGCAGCACTATCTATGCGGGCGATTACAGGTAAGCCTATAAAGTTTGTAGGTTTAGGCGAGAAAATGGAAGCCCTAGAAACTTTTGAACCTGAACGAATTGCCGGCAGAATACTTGGGATGGGCGATATTGTTTCTTTGGTAGAGAAAGCTCAAGACACAATAGAAGCTGATCAAGCTGAAAAAATGATGAAGCGTTTTAAAAAGGGTCGATTCAATATGAATGACTTAAAAGCGCAACTCGAACAAATGATGAAAATGGGTGGGATGGACGGCGTTATGGGTATGATCCCAGGCATGAAAAAAATGGCCTCACAGGCAAAAGGTGCCGGATTTGACGATAAAATGTTAAAGCAACAGATTGCACTAATCCAGTCAATGACAAAACGTGAGAAAGCAAACCCACAGATCCTTCAGGCATCGCGAAAAAAACGCATAGCTATGGGATCCGGCCTAGATGTTCCAGACCTTAACAAACTTTTAAAAATGCATCGCCAAATGTCTGACATGATGAAAAAGATGGGAAAAGGTGGGATGCTGAAGCAAGCAATGAAAGGTATGTTTGGAAAGGGTGGTCTACCTTCAGATATTCCTAATCTTGATAAAAATAGTCTCGAAGAAGCAACTAAAAAACTTGGTGGCACAAATACTTTCCCAAGCCTTAGTGGTGGATTTGGGCTTCCCCCAGGCTTATCTGGGTTTGGCAAAAAGAATAAATAGGTTTTAAAAATAAAGAGAAGATTATGAATAATAAACAAAAGCAAGCACAAGAATTACTTAAGGAACACCGAGAAAGTATTGATCGTCTCGATGCAGTATTGATTTATACTCTTGGAGAGCGTTTCAAACAAACACAAATGGTGGGAAAACTCAAAGCTGAGTATAATTTACCACCTGCTGACCCTGCACGTGAAGAGATCCAGATAGCTCGTTTGGGAAAATTAGCAGAGGACGCAAATTTAAACCCAGAGTTTGCAGAAAAGTTCTTAAAATTTATAATCACAGAGGTAATTCAAAATCACAATAAACATCAATCTTAATCATTTTAACAAAATAAACCCAAGGAGAAATATATAATGGCAATGAAAATTAGGTTAGCACGTGGCGGCTCAAAGAAACGTCCCTTTTACCGTATAGTGGCAGCTGACAGCCGAATGCCTCGGGATGGGCGCTATATTGAAAGGTTAGGGACATACAACCCACTTCTAGCCAAAGATAGTGAAGAGCGTGTGAAAATGAATATGGAGAGAATTCAATACTGGTTAGGAGAAGGAGCCCAACCGACCGACAGAATTAGCAGAATGCTCGAAGCTGCTGGTATCCTTGAAAAGAAAGTGCGAACCAATTTAAAGAAAGGTGAGCCTGGCCAAAAAGCTAAGGATCGTGTGGAACAAAAGGCTGCTAAGTTAGCAGAAGCAGAAGCAGCACCAGAAGCTCCTGCAGAAGTAGCACCAGAAGCTCCTGCAGAAGTAGTAGCTGAAGCACCTGCAGAAGTAGTAGCTGAAGCACCTGCAGAAGCAGTACCAGAAGCTCCTGCAGAAGTAGCAGCTGAAGTAGCAGCTGAAGCACCAGCAGAAGCAGCAGCAGAAGTAGTAGCTGAAGCAGCAGCAGAAGCACCTGCAGAAGTAGTAGCTGAAGCCCCTGCAGAAGCCAAAAAGTAGTTTAGCTTAAATGAAATAAGTCATCGAGGTAAAAAATGTCTGATATCTCTTTTTATCCAAAAAGTGTTCTAAGAAAAACAACCTCGATGACAATACTACAAAGAAACAAACATCTAACATTACAAACTAAAATGAAATGATACGCCGTACAATCATATTATTATTTTGTGCGATAGCATTTATAGCTGGTATTAAAGTGGAAAGGTCGATGCAACTGAACCGTTGTACGGAAGCTGGAGGCATTATACAGGATCGTGCCCTATGCATGGAGATAAAAAAGTAATGGACAATAACTGGATTATCGTAGGGGCTATCGCTGGTTCTTTTGGAACAAGGGGAGAGGTCCGATTAAAATCATTTTGCGCTAACCCAAAAGACATTGAAACATATTCACCTCTGAATGCGGACAATAAAAAAACATATACGTTGAAAATAAAAAAAGTAACAAAGGACTTATTAGTAGCGAATATTTCAGGTGTAACAAGTAAAGAGGATGCTGACTCTCTTAAAGGTGTTAAACTCTATGCCAATAGGGATAACTTTCCTAACCTGCTAAACGATGAGTTTTATTATTCTGACCTTATCGGGCTGACAGTATTAAATCCTAGTAGTCAAAAAATTGGTACCGTATCTGCAATTCTAAACCACGGGGCAAGTGACATCATCGAAATTAGTACATCAAAAAATGACAAATTTCTTTTACCCTTTACCAAAGAAACTGTACCAACTATCGATCTACCGAAAAAGACTATTATAGTAAATTTACCATCAGAAGTTGGGGAATAAAAATACTATGAAATACCCAGGAAAGTCCCACGGTAAATTATCGATTAAACCCTCCTCAATTCCCAGAGAATTGATTAAAGTTAACAATATCAATCAAAATGCCTGGATTGCTAAAGTAATCACCCTTTTTCCAGAAATTTTTCCTGGTGCATTGAATTCATCTTTGGTTGGAAAAGCTCTTCAAGAGGGCCTTTGGGGTTTAGAGACCGTCGATCTAAGAAAATTTGGGGAAGGTAAACATCGCAATGTTGATGACACTCCCTACGGTGGTGGACCAGGTATGATATTACGTGCTGACATTATGGAAAAAGCAATAGAAAGCGCAATGTCAGAAGTACCAAAAGATAGGAAAAACTGGCCTCTAGTTTACCTTTCCCCTCGGGGAGCACGGTTTTCTCAATCGAAGGCTGAAGAGTGGGCCCAGGGTTCAGGAATAACGCTAATCTGTGGTCGTTTTGAGGGTTTAGATCAAAGGGTTATAGATCATTTCAGTATAGAGGAAGTATCACTTGGGGATTTCATACTCACCGGAGGTGAGTTAGCGGCTCAGGCCTTGATTGATTCGACAGTAAGGCTTATACCCTCGGTCGTTGGGAATCAGAAATCAATTATAGAAGAAAGTTTTCAAAACGACTTGCTAGAGTATTCTCAATATACTAGACCGTCCGTCTGGCAAGGTTATGATATTCCAGAAGTTCTTCTCTCTGGAGATCATGCCAAAATAAAATGCTGGCGGAAAAGACAAGCTGAAAGGCTTACTAAAGAAAAGCGACCTGACCTCTGGCGGGCTTATTGTTTAAAAAATAATAGGGACCCGGGCGAAGACCAAGAGCTCTAAGGTGCATTATAACTTCGTGGACAAACTGCGAGCATTTTAAAAGGAAGAGTCTAATGGACTTAATACAAAAAATAGACGCAGACCAAATAGCTGCGCTTGAAAATAACCTCCCCGACTTTAAAGCCGGCGACACAATTCGCGTGGGATATAAAGTGACAGAGGGAACTAGGTCTCGTATTCAAAATTATGAAGGTGTATGCATCGCCCGTAATAATGGAAAAGGCATAGCCGGTTCTTTTACAGTAAGAAAGATATCATTTGGAGAGGGAGTAGAACGTGTTTTTCCACTTCACTCAACAAACATCGATAGTCTGACTGTTGTAAGAAGGGGTCGAGTCAGGAGAGCCAAACTATACTACCTAAGAGCAAGAAGAGGTAAATCGGCACGAATTTCAGAAGATACAAACTATAAACCTGCCAGTAACAGTAAAACTTAGAGGAATTTGGTCATGAAAAAAGATACACATCCAGATTATCACATGATTAACGTCAAAATGACAAATGGTGATATAATTAAGATGAAGTCAACTTGGGGAGCTGAGGGAGATCAGCTTTCGTTGGATATTGATCCATCGGCACATCCTGCTTGGACAGGAGGAAACCAAAAGCTTTTAGATACTGGGGGTAGAGTATCTAAATTTAAATCCAAATATGACGGTTTAGGGTTTTAGAAAATCTAAATAAATATAAGAAAAAGTGGAGCCTACAAATGTAGGCTCTTTTTTTATCAGGATCTTTTAAGGTTAAATTAACTTAAAGCATATTAAAACTTCACAAAAATATCTTTAATAGAAGAGAACCAAAATGATTGATTTTTACACTTGGGGAACACCAAACGGTAGAAAAGTTTCTATACTGTTAGAAGAGTTAAAGTTAGATTATCAAGTAGTTCCAATAAATATAAGTAATAAAGAACAATTTACTGAAGAGTTCCTAACATTAAGTCCCAATAATAAAATACCAGCAATTTATGATCATGACACGGGAATAAGTTTAATGGAATCCGGAGCGATCATGATTTATTTAGCCGAAAAAGCTAATCAACTACTTTCAAAAGACTTAAGAAAACGTATTAAAGTTATTGAGTGGCTAATGTGGCAAAAAGCAGGTTTTGGCCCAATGTTAGGTCAAGCACATCATTTTTTACACTATAATAAAGGTAAAGCGCCCTACGCAGAAGAACGTTACCGATCGGAAGCTAACAGGCTCTATAGTATATTAAATAAGCAGCTTTCCAAATCCCCGTTCGTAGTTGAAGATTATTCAATTGCTGACATTGCAATTTGGCCATGGGTGTCGCGATACGAATGGCAAGAGATTAATCTATCAGAATTTCCTAACGTCAGGTCTTGGTACAAAAGAATTTTGGCTAGAGAACCCGTTCAAAAGGGCTATCACATCCCAACACAGCTTTCTGATATTCCAATCGGTTAAATGATATTAGCTATAGTGATTTTATGATAGACTTAATATCCAGGTCTCCACTTCGGTCTAATACTTTTCGTCTAAGTTTTTTCATACCTCCCAACCATTTTTGATAGTCAGTTGCCTTTTTTAAAAAATATTTCTCTACTTCTGGATGAGGTAAAATAAGAAATTCCTCCTTCAAAACAGCAGAAATTACTACTTTTGCAACTTCATCTGGAGACATGATCTCCCCTAATTCACCTTCGACCTGACAATCAGTATATCCAAGCATTGGGGTCGAAACGTATTGAGGGCAAACCACTGAAACTCTTATTCCGTCATCACTGTGGCCAATGGACAAAGACTCCGCAAACCCTATAGCTGCATGCTTTGAAGTTGAATAGGCTGAATTTCCAATTTGGCTCAGCAAACCAGCAGCAGAAATAATCTGCAAAAAATACCCTTTTTTTCGACTAATCATACTTGGAAGACAGGCCCGGGCGGCATACACATGTGCCATAACATTAACCTCCCAAGAGCTTTGCCAATCTGCGTTTCTTGTAGAGGTTGCATCCCCCAGTTCTTCGAAAAGAACCCCTGCATTAGAACAGAAAATATCTATTTTATAAAACTTTTCGGTTACAACTTTAACAAGGTCAATAATGCTTTGTTCTATCCTAACATCACAAAAAACCCCTAAACCACCAACCTCCTTACCCAGCTCAACAGCACTTTCAACGTTTATGTCAGCTATTATTACAGTTGCCCCCTCACTGCTAAACTGCCTCACCAAGGCCTTACCAATTCCACTAGCTCCACCAGTTACGACTATTATTGATTTATTTAGCTTCATAACTTAATTTATTTCAGTTAATGCTACCAGGATACAGACACCTACCACACTACAATCTTGGGGCAAAGAAATAAATGTCAATTTTAAAAGCTAAAAATGTAGCTATTATAGGTGCCAGTGGTGCATTAGGAAAAGCACTAGTAGAGAATTTATCTAAAGATAATGATACCAAAAATATCTTTGCCTTCTCAAGAAAAACAATTCTATTTAGTTCAGAAAAAGTACAAACGCACTCCATTGATTTTGAAGAGGAAGATAGCATATTTAGAGCGTCAAATTGTATCTCTAAACTAATGCCTCTTGATCTTATAATTGTCGCAACAGGCATATTACACGATGTTAACTTATATCCAGAGAAGTCACTGAAAGATCTTTCAACTGAAAAATTTCAAAAACTATTTCTAATTAACACAATTGGCCCAGCTCTTGTTGCAAAACATTTTTTTCCGTTACTACGAAGAGATAAACGGGCCATTTCAGCAACGCTTTCTGCACGAGTAGGTAGCGTCTCTGATAATCAGCTTGGCGGCTGGTACGCATATCGAGCATCTAAAGCCGCTTTAAACATTATTATCAAAAATTCTGCTATTGAAATTTCTAGAAAGAATACCAACTCGATAGTGGTTGGGATGCACCCAGGAACCGTTGCAAGCAATCTATCAAAACCTTTTCAAAAAGGAGTGCCGTCGGGAAAGTTGTTCACTCCCGAACTTGCTGCATCTAGGTTACTAAACGTCTTAAGCACACTAAGGGCTGAAGATACTGGGAAGTGTTTTGCTTGGGACGGTAAAGAAATACTTCCGTAAAATAGGTAATAATAAATAGCCTTTCTAGCTCTTTAAGTTATTATATGAATAAATAATATTTAACCCTACATTAACGGCTAATTGGAGAAAAAATTATGAATTGTGTGTTTGTTCAAATTCGCTGCAAACCAGGACGAAGTTTAAAAGTGGTCAAAGCGATAACGCTAAAGGAAATTCACTCTGAGCTATACTCGACGAGTGGTGATTTTGATCTTTTTTTAAAACTTTACATTCCAGAAAATGTAGACATTAGCACTTATATTAATGACAACCTATTGAGTATCAAAGGTATAAAAAGAACTCTTACAACTTTGACTTTTAAAGCTTTTTAAAAGAAAATTTATATTATTTACGAATATCTAATAATATGCGAATATGAATGCATTATCCTATAAATTAAAGTTGTGTGGTTATTATCATGAAAATAGTTTTAAAAGTTGGTGGAGCTCGAGCCGATTGGTGGAAAGACCATATGGCAGGATTACTTCCCGAATATGAAGTTTTCCTGGCAGAAGAAGTTGTAGATAAAGACGCAATTGATTTTGCTGTTGTTTGGCTGCCAGAACCAGGTTGGTTAAAGTCATTTCCCAATCTAAGATGTATTTTTTCAATTGGCTCCGGGATTGATCACATATTAAGAGATAAAGAGCTTCCTCAGCATTTACCAATAGTACGTCTAACAGGAACAGATTTAAGTACAAGAATGCGAGAATATGTTGTTTTACACGTGTTGCGATTACATAGAAGATTGCCAGAAGTAGAAGAATCTCAAAAAACTGAGGAGTGGAATCAAATCATTGAGCCACCAGCAAATTATAGGACAGTAGGGGTAATGGGATTAGGAAACCTAGGGGCAGACTGTGCTCAAATCTTGTCAAAAATAGGCTTTAATGTTCTGGGTTGGGCTAAAAGTAAAAAGGTAATCGATGGGGTTGAGAGTTTTGTTGGAAGTGCAGGCTTTGATACGTTCCTAAGTAAATCAGATATTGTTGTATGCATGCTACCATTAACTCCAGAGACCACAGACATTATGAATGCCTCTTTTTTTAAAAAAATGAAAAATGGCGCTAGTATTATTAATGTTGCAAGGGGACCTCACCTAAATGAAAAAGACTTATTAGTAGCAATCAAAAATAAGAAAATTCGTTCAGCCACACTAGACGTTTTTCATAATGAACCCTTGGAAAAAGGGCACCCCTTCTGGAAGCATCCAGATGTCCTGGTAACACCACATATCGCTAGTCTCATAGATCCAGTTGCAGGTGGGAAAGCTATTGCCGATAACATAAAGAACTTTGTTTTGGGAAACACTATTGATGAGTTAATTCCACCTGGAAAAAATTACTAAAATTAATTTCTAGGCTCGGGGAACACTACTTACTCTTTGAGATCTCTCGGTAAAGTCGTGTAAACCTTCAGAAACTGCTCCAGACGACGGGCTATTCTTATCACTTATTCCGTAAGTTTTGTTTGTTTTTTTATCTCGGTAAACGCCACTAGGGCAAGAGTATAGCTTCGGAAATACTAAATTTTGAGCGACATTAATCTTAAAGTGCTTACTAAGTTGGTTTATTGTTTCCTTACCAAGATTAGGGTCAACAGTAATAAGATCTGTCTCATTCACATCGATTCTTGGTAAATTGAACGCATCCTCTAAGGATAGTCCATAATCAATCAAAAATGCTGTTAATTCCATGGTACATGGAACAATATGGTTAGCTCCAGACGCACCCACAGCAAACTTTGCCTCGCCACTTTCGACGCACACTGTAGGACACATGTTCGAAGAGTTTATTCTTTTTCCACCAGACATTGAGGTAGGGTACCCTGGTCTAGGATCAAAATATGACACCGAATTATTCATTAATACACCTGTTCTGGGCAGTACAACTTTTGAACCAAAGCGATTAAGCAACGTATATGTTAAAGAAACCATATTACCATCAGAGTCGACGGCACTCATGTGAGAGGTGCAACCATAATTGATAGTTCGTCCAAGTTTTTCTTTATGGCTTTTAAAGGCTTTGTTCAACGCTTTAGCGTAAACAATGTAAGTATTAGCTCCAAACGGATCACTATAGTTTAAATTTTTTTCTACATACTCGAGGGCTTCATTTAAGCGTTGACCCCCGCTCGTTACGCCTGGAGTATATAGCTCATGTCCACGATGTTTTCCTATTAGCGGCTCACTTTCTAATGAAACATAATCGTGTAAGTCCTCTAAACTGATACGGCTACCGCCCTCATTTAAATCAGCAACCAACTCATTTGCAATACTCCCCCTATAAAATTCATCAGGGCCATTTTCCGCCAGAGATCGTAGAGTCTTTTTTAGGTTCCCAAGGTCTAAAGTCTGCTCAGGTTGAGGTGGAAAACCGGAAGGAAGGTAAACATCCGAAGAAGCCTTGAACTTTGAAAGCCCTGCTGCTGTTAACGAAATCTGAAGGTTTGTGAACCAGTCAACTGGAAGCCCCTGCTCGGCCAAGTCTATAGCTGACTTTAAAACATTATCGAATTCAAGCTTCCCATATTTTTGTTGCGCATCAGATAGACCGGCGACAGCACCAGGGACTGTTATGGATCTATATCCATCAACATTTTGATTATTAACGACCCCAGGGAACCCCATTATCGATTCAGGTACCTCAGGGTCTAATGGGTAATCGCCAAATGAAATTTTAGACGGTAAAGTTCCTTGGAAATCAATGGCCGTAGCTCTTTTCTCTTTCGCAAGCCAAATTACCATATAGCCACTACCACCCAGACCACACATCCACGGTTCAACTGCATTCAGAGCAAAAGCGCATGAAACAGCCGCATCTATAGCATTGCCACCTCTTGCCAAGGTATCAGCGCCAGCAGCGGAAGCCCTCCAGTTTTGAGAAGCAACTACCCCCCCATCCGATTCTACAGAATTTTTTCTTATGTCCCACTGTTCTACATTTCTATTCATTCTGAAAATCTCCTTTTAAACTCTCACAAAACATTATCCATTCTTAGGTAAGAATAAGAAGTGAGATTTATTTCTTTTTATTGTTTTTAAATTATGCAATGAATAAATTAGGTTATTTACGAAAATTTTAGTTTATTCGTATAAGTAATACAATTATAATAATTAAGTAATGCAATTAGGAAGCTTTATGAACCACTCAATTCTAGTTAACACTAACAAATTAAACCTGATGAATTCTACACCTTCAACATTAGCCATGAAAGTGTATAGCGAAATACATCAAGATATTAGAAGTGGGGCGCTTCCACCCGAACAACATTTAAAAACAGACCTATTAAAAGATAAATATCAAACTGGGACCAGCCCATTGCGTGAGGCGTTAGCAAGACTAGCGTCCGAAAGCTTCGTAACAGCAACTGGAAAGTCGGGGTACAAAGTATCTCCAATCTCTACTTATGATTATGAGCAACTAATTGGTCTTCGCAGGTATCTTGAGATAAAGGCCTTGAGATCCTCAATAACACGAGGTGACATTGATTGGGAAGCAGGGATATTGGCAGCATATCATAGAATGTCAAAGTTAACAAAATTAGAATCAGAGGGTGAACTCCTTTATAATGAGAAGAAGGAGGAATTGCATAGGAACTACCATTTTGCACTACTCGCTTCATGTGAATCTTGGTGGGAACTCAAAATTATAAATAATTTAACAAACCATATTGAGCGGTATCGTAGAGTATTAGGTATTACACTAAATGCCTCAAGCTCAGAATATCACAAAGTACAAAACGAGCATCATCTCTTAATGACAGCCGTAATTTCTAAAAATTTTAAAGAGGCCTCATCTATTTTAGACGAGCATAGAAAGAGAACATACAAATTAATAAGAGAGAAATTGGAAACTACATAGAAGGTAAACAAAAATGAGTTATATATTAAACGAGATGCCACAACAGGTTAACAAAAAGTTACTTGAAAAGTGTTCCAGAGCCGAAACAGCCACAATAGGTCATATTCGAAATATGGGTTTTGCTGATCGCAGAATACAAAATGTCCTAAATAATAACTTAACCATCTCAGGGACTGCAGTAACATTAGCCATACCTGGACAGGATTCAACGTTGCTACATCACGTCATTCAATTTCTAAGGCCTGGTGATATTTTATGCATAGATAGGTTGGGCGACGATAAGCATGCTTGTTTAGGAGGAGGTGTTGCCGCTGCCATAGTGGCATCTGGTTGTGTCGGAGTTATCCTTGATGGCCCATGCACCGACGTACCTGAAATTGAGGAGTACAAGCTCCCTGTTTGGTGCAAAGGAACCTCACCCATCACAACCCGCATATATGATAATGGAGGTTCTTTTAATGTACCTATCTCAGTTGGTGGTGCCGTAATAAATCCAGGAGACGTGGTCCTTGCCGATTTCTCTGGGGTATTAATAATGGGCCCCTCGGATGCTGAGGCGGATGTGGATTGGGCCTTAGCAAAAATGAGTGTCGAGTTTGACGGTCACAAGAAAATGCTAGCGGGTGCAAAGCTAGGTGATTTATCTGGTGCTTCTCAAAAAGTAGAAAATAAACTTAAATAACTATCTAATTGGGATATCTGGACCTAAGAGAAGATTTGGGAGCCACAAGCTAATTTGTGGGACATAAGTAATTAATAGAAGTGTCAACATTAGTGGTACCAAAAACGGAAGGACGGCCATAGTAACCTTTTCAAAAGGAACATTTCCGACCTCCACCATAATATAAAGACCAATGCCCATAGGGGGTGTAGCAATACCAATCAATAACCCTAACTGAATGATAATACCGAAGTGAACCCTATCAATTCCAAAACTGTCTGTTATTGGGAGTAACATCGGAACAAGCATTAGTTTTGCGGGCACTCCTTCTACAACACAACCTACAAGAATGATAAAAACTAATAACATAAGAAGAAACACACTCGAGGAATCCGTAACAGAAAAAACCGCTTCCCCAATTTTTTGTGGAACTTGTTCAATCGCTAACAACCAGCCCATAGCAATCGAAAATCCGATTATTATCATTATAACCGATGTCATCAACATAGTGTCAGTTAACGCATCCCAAAGTTTTTTAAATGTCAAAGTCTTATAAAACAGTCCAAGGATCATAGAGTAAATACATGCAAGCACCCCTGCTTCTGTAGCAGTTACAAAACCACCTAGGATAGACCCTAAAATAATTCCTGGCGCTACTAAGGCTAATATTCCATCAATTCCAGCTTTATGAACCTCAGCGCATGTAGCTTTTTCTTGCGTAGGAAAATCATGTTTTATCGCTAATATACGATTAAAAATCATTAGTGACCCACCTACTATTAGTCCAGGCATGAGACCCGCTAAAAACATTCTCTCAACAGATTGTTGTGCCAAAAATGCATATATTACTAGGCCAATTGATGGTGGGATTATGGGTCCCACTACTGCCGAGCATACAGTTAAGGCTGCCGCAAACTCTGGTTTGTAGCCGCGTTCTTTCATCGCCTTAATCTCAATCGCTCCCAGGCCAGCGCAATCAGCAACCGCGGCTCCAGACACACCCGCAAAAATCATTGATGAGAGAACGTTGACTTGCGCTAATCCTGCCTTGAAATGACCAACTAAAGCATTTGCAAAATGAAATATTCGATCAGTCATTCCAACCGTGTTCATTAAGTTTCCAGCCATAATAAAAAATGGAACGGCGGCTAATGAAGGCTTATTAACACCTTCTAATATTTGTTGAGGAATAATATAAAGTGCATCAGAGAAGTCACTTGTCAAAAAAGTCATCAAGACAGCGGCACCAATTGCCATAGAAACTGGGACATCTAAAAGAATTAAAGCAATAAAACCTATAAAAAGAAGTACAAACATCTTTAACCCTTATCCTCAAAAGTAGAATTATTTTGGTCTTCAATACCAACATAAATTTTTAATATTGTTATTACTGAATTTAATAAAATTAAAAAACAAGATACACCAAGCGGTATGGACAATGTATATCTCTCTAATTCACCCCAAGGAGTAATAACTCCATCTATTACCCCTACCTGACTTGAAAGGATTGTTGGCATCTGTAGCAACATAACTGACATTAAGACTATAATTAATAGAGGCACTCCAATTTGAGTGATTTTCATCATCGAAGGGCCAATTTTCATGACTAAAAAATTGACAGAAATGTCCTTACCTCTACGGTACACAACATAAAAACCTATAAAGGACATCCAAACAAAGAATTGCATTGTCCACGGCCAAATCCAATAAGTGGAAATGGTTGAAAAGGCGGCAATGTCAAACCAGCCTAAACTCTTATTAATTAATCTTAGAATAATTGTAGCAGCCGTACCGACTAACATAAGACCTAAACACACGTTCGCAAATACCAGAAACAGATCTGATATTCTTTTGAGTTGTAAATCGGTAGCCTGGACCACCAGTTTTAGTGGACCAGGTTTAATTTCTGAATTCATAAAATCAACTCGCTGACATACCAGTTACCTAGTTGCCTCGACAGTCGCTAAGAACCCTTCAGGAAGTTCGCCAGCAGCATCTTTTTTCTTGTACCAATCCGCCATAATACTAACAAAAGGTGCTCTATCTATATCAACCATAGTGACGCCCGTAGCTTTCATTCGAACAATCGATTCATCCGCCGCCTTATTCATTACTTCGAAACTGAATGAACCCGTGTCAGTATAGGCCTTGTTAACAGCAGCTTTTAAATTGTCCGGTAAGCTATCATACGACTCTTTATGCACCATAAACCCAATAGATTGATAGTACTCGTCATGTTTAATAATATGTGGTGCCACTTCATAAAACCTCATTGATTCCACAAGTGCAATTGGGCTGTTAACCGCGCTTACGATACCTTTTTGTATTGACTGATATACATCTGTCCAAGCAAGTGTTTTTACATCTGCCCCAATTGTGGTCCACGTAGCAACCGCATCTTTATTTGGGTGCATTCTTAGTTTCAGACCTTTCATATCTGCAAATTCTTTTACATCTCTGGTTGTTACCATCACTCGGTATGGACCCCTGAGGATAGCAGTAGGATCACCAAGAAGCATAACTCCTGCTTCTTGTGCAGCTTTATCATACCAACCCTTAACCATATCAGTATTCATAAACCTCACCCAATGATCTCGATCATCAAAAAGGAAAGCTGGACTCGTCCAAGTAATGTCATTCACCCACTTCTTCATATAGGTTGAACCTTCAGCATACATATGCACGGTGCCAATCTTTAACTGCTCCATCACAGCATTTGTTTTCCCAAGCTGTTCGTTAGGAAACATTTTGATTTCCATTTCACCATTAGAGTATTGATCAACTAGGTCACTAAACTTTTGAAATACTACACCTTCAGGACTATCCGGTGGCATTTTATGAGCCATTCGCCACGACACTTCTGCGAACGAGCTCGTCAAACTAAATGTTAAGGCTAAACTTAATGTTAAGAAAAATGATAAAATTTTGCGCATTTTAAACCTCCATATTTTAATGCTTTAGCTATAAAAAGTTTACATAAATTTTCGTTTATTTATAAATCTTCTAATAAATAACTAATAATATAAATATATAGATAATATATTTTAATAAATAACAAGGGAAAACTCTTAAATAAACATCCATATAATTTAATTTTAATAACTTATGGGTCGTTAAAGGCATTTGTATGGAATTAATTTATGCGGTAGCTTCAGTATTTTCGTGAACAGAAACTTCCTTAATGGGCAGATGAATAAGTGCTGCAAAAACTGCTAACAGTGCATCAATTAACCAAACAACCGTATAATCTCCTGAAAGATCAAAGAAATAACCGCCAAGATAAGCCCCTGCAAACGCTCCAATTTGATGAGAAAATAATGCTAATCCAAATAAAGTGGCCATGAATTTTGGCCCAAACATTCTACCAACTAAGGCAGCAGTTGGTGGAACAGTAGACAGGTATGTAAAACCTAAAGCAGCCGAAAATGCTATCACTGAAAAGCTATCTTTTGGGCTAAATAAAAATAAGACTATAATCACTGCTCTTGCCCCATAGATATACGCTAGGAAGACTTTCATACTGCGCTTGGAAATATACCAACCAGCAAATAAGCTACCTAGTATATTAAAGAAGCCAATTATTGCTAAAGACCAACCTGAAACTGTTGGAGTCAAACCACAAATTGCAATAATTCCCGGCATGTGGGTGATTATAAATGCAACATGAAATCCACAGGTGAAAAAACCTACAGTTAGGTAAATATAGCTAGGTGTTTTAAAAGCAATTTTAAGAGTTTCGATTAATGTCAGCGATGATGCAACGGTTTTTATTGCCTTTTTACCATTAACCTTTTCGGGCAAAGTACGAAGTATCCAACAAAAAGGAAGAATTAAGACCAGTAAAATTGCTAACGCATTTATACTGGTTTGCCATCCATAACTCACTATTATTAACGCAGCGAGCGGTGCAAAAATAAACTGTCCGACAGAACCCCCTGCATTGATTATCCCAAAAGCATATCCAGCTTTTTCAGGTGGAAGTAATTTATTAACCGCAGACATCACAACAGGTAAACCAGCTATACCAGCGCCTCCTGCGGACAGAACGCCTATAGATAAAGCGAGGGTAAGCGGAGTATCTGAAATTGGTATTAAAAATAAACCAAGTGCAGACAGGGTAATGCCGATCAAGAGTGTTTTTCCTGATCCAAACTTATCAGATATTGCCCCTCCAACTGGACCTATTGCTCCACTAACTAGCTGACCCAGCGCAAACGCAAAGCTAATTTGTAAATAATTCAACGTGTCCTTAAAACTGATCCCTTCAATTGACAGGGGAATTGTTTGCCTTCCACCAAAAACTACTGAATTAATCACTGCAGCCGCAAAAATAACATAAAATAAATTTTTCATTAATTAATACTCATTCTAGAAGGCTGATCTGAAATACTTATTATAATCCAAAGGGAATATTGTCTATTTCAAACTAGTTTAAAATAATCTTAAATTGCATCTCATAATTCTTACAAATTTGTTCGTATCGACCATAGTTCAGGAAAAAACCGGTGACCAGTAACCTGTTGCAACCAGCCCACCCCAGCGGAGCCACCAGTTCCAGGTTTATATCCAATTATCTTTTGAACTGTTAGAAAATGTCTCCATCTATAGATAGAAAAATTCTCATCTAGCGATGTTAACTTCTCTCCTAAAGTATAAAGGTCGTTGTCTAAGGAAGCGCCTTTATAAATACCCAGCCAGGCCAATTCAACAGAATCGTTCGCTTTATAGGGCTCACTCCAGTCTCTATTTAGCATAGCACCATCTATTTTTAAGCCCCTTCGATTCAACAAAGCTATAACGTCATCATATAAGCTCTGTGAATGTAAGGCTTTATCAATTTCCGGCCAAACATGGGAAACGTTCTTATGTGCTGCAGCTAACCTCTTACTTTTATTTCCTAAAACGAATTCGACATGTCTATACATAAATGAAAGTTGTCCTGAGGCCGTTCCAAGATTGTTGCGAAACTCACTAAAACCCTCGGTAGAAATCGTAGATAATACATTCCAAGTATCTGCAAGATACTTGGTGTAAGCTATTGCCCTTTCTAAAATTTGCATCGCATTGCCCAAGTTATCTTCACGGATCTGCATTTGAGCATTTTTAAGTTCAAAGTGAAGACCACGAAAAATCATCTCCTTAATCTGTCCCATTACAATAAAACACATCTCATCATAACCTTCACTTCGCGGATGTTGCAGTGAAAGTAATATGTCAATACTTTGATAGTCTATATAGGGATTGGTTTTACCCTCGAAATCTACAAGAGGTTTTCCACTAGTTTTTGCAACAACTGACTCCCGACTTTGATCAGAACCCATCTCCATAGGTCGTGGTTCTATCGATGTATCGACGCCAACGGGGTCAACTACATGGGTAACATATGGTGTATATTTTGGCACTTAACTCTTCACTTTCGCTATTAATTTATAAAATTCGTACCCTAGTAATGTATTTCTATTTGTTAGATCCAATATAACATCAAAATGATTTCGAGACGGCACTTCAAAAGCTTTCACATTAACGCCAAACTCAATCAGTTTTTTAGAAAACACATTACTCTGCCCTTTGAACTCTGCCGTTTCATTCTCACCCCAAACAATAAGGGTATCAGGAAAATTTCCTAAATCCTTAAGCATTGGACTCATAGAGTTTGCAACAGTTCTATTCATTTTGATAGCATCATTTATGCTAGTCTGAATTATAGGTTCCAACTCATATATTCCTGAAACCAGAATAGTTGAAGCTATCCTCAAAGAACTATCATTTTTAGCCTTCATACCCTCTAGCACACACATAGAAGCAAGATGTGCCCCTGCTGAACTCCCTGCTAAAATGATTTTATTCGGATCAAAGTTATATTTAGACCCAATACTTTGTAAATATCGCAGAGCCATAACACATTCGTCTACGATTGCTTGAATAGTAACATTAGGGCAAAGCGTGTAATCTACCGCAGCGAAGGCAATCCCTTCAGATAAAATATCCTTTGCAGCAAAAAGTGACTCTTTCTTAGACAGTTCCTGCCAATAACCACCGTGAATAAAAACTAATAGTGGGAAAGGTTTATCTTTGGGAGTGTTTTCAGGCAAAATAAGGTCAACCGAGTTTGATTGCATTGGCCCATAAAAGCACTCAATTATACTATTAGAAGAGGCGACATCATCACTTCTTTTTATATATTCATGGATAAAAGGAAGATAATTTCCTCCGATTACTGAACTAGGAGAGTACTCTTCTTCTAATTGTGAAGCGTTTAAATTTCGCCAATTTATCTCTTCAACCAAACTATGCTCTTCCCTAAAATTCTTTCTGCTATCGTTAAATTATTTTTAACCCTCTAGTTAGGTATTAAGAAAAAACTGAGAAAATTCAAAAACATCTATACTTATAAATTTACTATAATTTACGAACTTTAAGTTACCAAAGACCTCACAGAGTAAACTGGATCTTTCCAAATTTCCTTATGTAAAATATCAGACAAAATATCTACAGCTCTCCAAACATCTTCATAAGATGTATATAAGGGGGTAAAGCCAAATCTAATAATGTTAGGCGCCCTAAAGTCTCCTATGACATCTAAAGAAATAAGTGCTTGCATTATTTCCCACCCATTTATGTGCGTAAATGAAACTTGGCTACCTCGTTTATTAGGATCTTTTGGACTGTACAGTTCCAAACCAAAGCCACTACATTTACTCTCGACAAGTTCGATAAATAACTGGGTGAGATTTTGGGATTTTTTTCTTAACTCCAGAAAATTTACCGACTCGAAAATATCTAAACTTTTCTCTAAAGCCAGATAAGATAATATCGCAGGCGAACCACATCGAAACTTTTCAATCGTTTCTGCTGGCTCATAATTAATATCAAAAGAAAAAGGGTTTGCGTGACCTTGCCAACCTGTAAGTGTATTAGCCGCTTGTTTTAAGTGTCGCTCAGCCACAAACAAATAAGCAGGACCACCATGCCCAGAGTTCAAATATTTGTATGTGCAACCTATTGCAAAGTCTGCATTACAAGAATTTAAATCTACTGGAAGAGCACCTAAACTATGAGCTAGGTCCCAAATGATCAAAGCGCCATGCTCATGAGCTTTTCTTGTAATTCGCTCCATATCATGTATTTCACCGGTTTTGTAATTAACATGAGTTAAAGTAACTACCGCAGTTTTGTCATTAATTGCCGCTATTATTTCGTCATCTGTATGCCCGGCCAACACCAAATTAGTTTCAGGAAAAAAATTATTTAACACTCCCTGAACAACATGAATATCAGAAGGAAAGTTTCCCTTCTCAGATAAAACTTCTAATCTCTCTGGTCGCATCTTGAGAGCGGCGATTAACATTTTAAATAAATTTAAAGACGTAGAATCAACTATAAGAACTTCGCCCTCATTGGCTCCCATCATCGGGGCCAATCGATTACCTAGCGTAAGAGGCATATTATGCCAGCCTTTTCCATTCCAACTTCTTATCAACCCAGTTCTCCAACCATCTCGAATTTCTTTTGCAAAATAGTCAGGAACACTTTTTGGCATTGCTCCAAGCGAGTTTCCATCAAGATATATAAGTCCTTCAGGGAGATCAAATTTTTTTGCCTGGTTAGCCAAAGGGTCTTGAAGATCAAGCTCTTTAATATCTTGAAAAGATAGGTTTTTAGAACTCAAATTTTCATTAAAATAATATAAATTGCTCATCCACATCCCATTTCTGTAAAATTATTTTGTTAAGCCTTAATCTGATAGCTATATTTGTTCTATTTGGGTTTTTCAATCAGCCCAACGTACTTTATCGATATGAAGGAACAAAAGATGGGGTTTGCCAATGAAAAATTCAAATCCTCACACCAATTTCACTAAGATGGCCCAAAAGGTTCACCAGATAAGTAGGGCTTTTAAAGGTCAGTCTCATTCTATCACTGCCCATGAGGAAAGACAGCATAAGTAATCTCAATTTTCTGAAACTTGCTAATGCCTCATCAAACGTTCATCCAGACATTCTTCATACACGATAGCTAGGAGCTTTATTGAAATATGAACCATTTTTTGCTTTGCTCCCATACACAGCACTTGCAATGCAAACGTATAGTTTTGAAAGGTATTTACGAAAAAGCCCTTTCAAAAAACCAATAAATTCCTATAGTTGCTATGGTCAAAGAGCAAGGAAAAACTACAACTTTTCTGTACTGAATAAAGCGTCCAAATGGCAGTGCTAAAAGCATAAATGCCACCGCAATTACAGTCAACTGGCCAAACTCTACTCCAATATTGAAAGCAACTAATGATAAGATAAATTGACCCTGTGCAAGCCCAAGGTCTCCTAAGACTGATGCAAATCCTAATCCATGTAATAGTCCAAATCCAAAGACTACTACAATACGCCACCACCCAAGCTTTGGGCGTAAAATATTTTCGATTGCTACATAAGAAATCGAAATAGCAATAAGCGCCTCAACAAGCCACATCTGCAAAGCAGGAATAGTAATAAAATTTAGTATGGATAGGCCCAATGTTACAGTATGGGCTAAAGTAAATGCAGTGATTTGTGATAGCAATGGCCGCCAAGCTAACGAAAATAAAAATAACCCAAACACAAATAAAATGTGATCTAAACCTTTGGGAATAATATGTTTAATCCCCTCCACCATAAATCTCCAGAAAACCTGAACTTTAGTTTCATCAACAAATCCAGTCCTAGGAAGAGGAGCGCTCAGCTCTCCACCGTTAAGGAATGCCGCATAAGCATTATCACCAGTACCATGGCGCACCACTAAGCCACCATTTCGAGCAACCCAACCAAATGCAACTGGATCGTCATTCATTGGCAAGTCTACTTGAATTGTTAACTTTGTATCACGCGGTAGATCCAAGTTTGTTTCAGGAATAACTTCAATATTATTTAATTTGAAAGAACCTCCACCTTCAATTAACAAACCTTGCGCAAGCGAAGGCCACTCTTTACTTACCAAATTAGCTAATTCTGTATCTGTAAGACTGCGCAATTGATCATAAATAATTGCCTGAGGAGCATCATCAGTGTTAATCACTTCACTCAAATCGATGCCAGCAAGTAATGTCTCAACTGTAAGGAGCAACTCAATTTTAACTTTTGTCTTTGTCATAGTCACATCTGCAATCGCTGGCCGTAATTCATGAGCGTGAACGCCTGTGAATGCTAAAAAACTCACAACAAGACTTGACATCAGTGCCAAACGCCACATCATCTTAGAAAAAGGTTTAGTCATGTCGCAACGATCCCTGATACTTATTTTGAGCCTAATATTTACTAACCCAGTTTATGCCCATGAATTTTGGATTTCACCAGTTAAATACGAAATTGGCATTCATGAGCCCATTGAAGCTCACAATCGTGTAGGACAAAATTTTGTTGGTGGAAGTTATTACTTTTTAGAAAAAGACACTAATCGACATGAGGTCATGCAAGCAGAAAAAATAATCAAAGTTAACGGACGCAACGGTGATCGGCCTGCATTCCAACTAGAAGGTTTACCCAATGGGTTGGCAATATTAGTGCATGAAACCACAAATAGTACTTTAACGTACAGAGATTATGAAAAGTTTAAAGGCTTTGTAAAACACAAAGCCTTTAAAGGACTTCCTCAGGCTCATATCTCACGTGGCTTACCAAAGATTGGTTTTGTTGAAAGCTATAGCCGCTTTGCAAAATCACTTGTCGCAATAGGCGATGGTGTGGGCCAAGATATTTCGGTTGGACATGAAATTGAAATAATTGCCCTAACCAATCCTTACACAGATGACGTTAGCAATGGAATGCATGTGCAAGTCTTAATGGCGGGGCGGCCACGCGCAAATGTACAAGTAGAGATTTTTGAGCGTCCATTTAACTCAGATGGGAAAGTTCAAATAAGTTTGTATACAACAGATATCAATGGCATCGCTTTATTTCCAGTTACAAGAGGTCATGAATATATGTTAGATAACGTCGCTTTAATTGCAATTGAACCCAAAGTTAAAGGAGATCCTGTTTGGCAAAGTATATGGGCAAATTTAACATTTTATATTCCAAATAAGTAAATATTTTAAATATAGTCATTTTTTTCAACACTCCAACAATAATGTCTTTTCTACATTTCTTACGTGCTGATTCCTCACCCGAGTTGGGATCCGCAATACAGCTGAGTATACCAAATCGTACGAACGACTAGGGTGTCACCTAGTTAAACTGACACCGCTGTTATCTATTTTGATCTGTTATTTCGTTGTGGGTAGTGTTGTGGGTAGAGAATTAGGAGTTATTTTTTCCTAATTAAATCAAGCCACTACAGATGTGTAGTGGCAGAGACGAAGGGATTCGAACCCTCGAGACCCTTCCGGGCCTACTCCCTTAGCAGGGGAGCGCCTTCGACCGCTCGGCCACGTCTCCACCGACCGCTATACTAGGTTGAAGCCAAGGATAAAAGTCGATTCTTTTAGCTTATGTATCTTTAGTAAATAGACAGATATTTTTTTAATTAGATATAGAATTTTTATCAGGAGACTTATTCTTAAGGCAAAACTTACCCTCTTTTTTTTATCTGCCATGTAGCGTAGGCAAACAAAGCTAGCACAACAATTGAACCTCCAGATATAGACATTAAACCAGGGTTCTCACCAATTACCAACCACAAAATTAGAGGAGCAAGACAAACCTCCAGGAGGTTTATCATAGAAACTTCTGGAGCAGGTAAATATCTTGGACCAATAGTTAATAAAGAGATAGCCACAGGTAACATCAAAACTCCTCCTAACGTTAATAATATCCACTGGGTTCCTAAAAGAGGAGAGAAATCTGCTAAAGGGTACGCAAGGGCAGCAGAAATAAAAAAAGATAAACCAATTGCAGGTATCATATTAATGCGTCTTGCACCCCTAACAGCTACATAGAAAGCTGCGATACAAAGCGCGTTGAAAAATGCGATAGTATCACCAAAAAAAGTTCCAGTAGCCGTTGATCCAAGTGAAACTATAAAAATACCAAAGCAAACTACTACCAAAGTAATCAACATAGAGCTTGAAGCTTTCTCTTTTAGGAAGATCCAAGATAGAACAACTCCCATAACCGGAGCAGTAGAATATAGGATAAGCGCATTTGCGGCACTGGTGTGATCTAACGAAACGCAAAACAGCACCATCCCCACACCTTGAAATCCAGCTACTAATAAGCCTTTGTATCCGAGTGATCTAAATACAGATAAAGTTTTTGACCCATAAACAACAAGGCAGCAAAAGAAAACAGTAAGGCCTGCGAATAACCCTCTCCAAAAAGCAATCGTAAATCCATCTGTAGCAGTCAATCGAAAGAGAAGTGTATCAGGGGTTAACACCAAAGTACCCAGCACAGTAATTAAAATACCAAATGTTCGAGGATTACTTTTTTTAAGCATCTTGAAATAATTACCTAATACTATCTGACTTTTAATATCAGCACTCGGGTTATAAAAGGTCAAATATACTCTAAGTACAGAGGTTTACATGGATGTATAAAAAACTTTGAATTTAAATAGTACTATTGTCGTTAAAATTAATTAGTTACCTTTTGGATCAGGGACTCATCACAACCAATTTCTTGTAATATTTGCAAGGTATGTTCTCCCAATTTAGGTGGTGGCGTCTCAACTAAGTTTTCTGAAGAAATAGGATTTCTAACAAATCTCATTTTCTGCTTTGTAGTCCCTACTTCAATCTCAGAAAAGGCATTATACTCTTCAGAAATTAAGTTATTAGATATACTTTCTATATTTTCAATTACAGAGCAAGGGATTGAGTTTTTAATAAGTAGATCCATCCAATAACTGGAAGGTTTTTTCTGCAAATAATTACCAAGGACTTCATCTAGTTCGTCTCTATTCGCTAAACGAGTCTCTGCTCCTTGAAACCGTGGGTCGATCAGTAAACTCGTCAATCCAATAGCTTTACAAAAGGGCGCCCAATCTTTTTCACTACCCAACCCTATAACAATATCTTGATCTGCTGTTGGATAAGGTTCGAAGGGTGTTGATGAGGGGTGTCTAGAGCCAATAGGGCCTGGCACTACACCCGTGTTCAAATGTCGAGCAAATGCGTTTTCTAAACACGCCCACTGACAGGCTAACATAGAGACGTCCAAATGACCTATATTATCTTTACCCTGGGCATCCCGCTCATAAAGGCGTTGCAGAATACCAATAACAGCGAACATCGCCGCGGATATGTCTCCAACGGAGAACCCTACGCGGGTAGGACTTCCTCCCAGCTCTCCATTAATACTCATCATCCCACTCATGGCTTGGACGACTATGTCATATGCTGGACGATCGGATAAACTCCCTTTCTGTCCAAAACCAGAAATCGACGCAGAGATTAATTTTGGATTTATCGCCTTCAATTCTTCGTCGCCACATCCCAAGCGATCACGAACACCAGGCCGCATATTCTCTACAAATACGTCAGCTGAAGCAAGGAGTTTGTGCAATACTGCCTTTCCATCATCTGTTTTTAAATCAAGCTTAATTGAACGCTTGTTGCGGTTGACAGAAGCGAAATACAAACCAACCCCATCCTTAAAGGGAGGAGTGGTTCGAGAAGTGTCGCCATTTGGATTTTCAACCTTTATTACATCTGCACCTAGGCTCGCCAATAACCATGTGCAAAAAGGGCCAGAAAGAACACTCGTCATATCTACAACACGTATTCCCTTCATTATTCTGATACCTTTATACGTGCCTTGATTTTTATCTGATGATTTCTATCAGAAGATTTTGCTATTTTAAAAAGCTTTTCATATTCATAATCAAACTCAGAAAAGTCTATTATTCTATCAACCAAGCCCCACTGCAACGCCTCATCTGCATCAATAGTTTGACCACCAAGCAATATAATTGAGGTGCGCCCTTTTCCTATAAGTGAACACAGACTATTAACGTCATACTGCCCTGGTAACACGTTATTTTTAAAAACGGGGTATGCGAAGCGGGCCTTTAAGACAGACACTCTAATGTCACACCCTAAAGCTAACGATAGGCCTCCTCCCATACAATGACCATTTAACAAGGCAACCGTCATAACTGGAATTTTTCTAAGACTCTCAGCCATTCTACTCCACTCATCAGGAGTGTCATCACCACCAGTAACAAGCTCTGAAAGATCAGCACCAGCACAAAATACTCGATCCCCAGCTCCTGTGACCACAACGCCTAGGAGATTATCATCTGCCGCTGCCTCTTTAAAAATAACTACTAACTCTTCTAGCATTTCATTGGTCAATGAATTGGCTTTATGGGGACGATTGACAGTAACTGTCAAAATATTTTTATCTCGACTTTGAAGTATAAGGTTATCAACCATTTCTATCTCCTTAAAAAAATAACCATAAAAGATAACAAAGAGAATTCAAATCACTTTTCTTGAAAAAGGTTATCTAAGAATTTATAAAACCACTTCGCTTGTGAGGCATCGCTCTTATACATCAACCTGGTTTGATTTTTTGGAGACTGCTCGCCAAGTTGCCTTGACCAATCCTCCTTTTGCCATCGCCTAAAACCCTCAATCGTAACTTCAGGATGAAACTGAAATCCATACACTTTCTCTCCATATTTAAATGCTTGATTTGGAAACAACTTACTACCAGCCAATCTAATTGCTCCTGCAGGAATACCAAAAGTGTGGGAATGTGCCTGCGTAACAAAAAGAGGTTTTTGTAGAAAACCACAAGCTACTGCTTCTGGTGTAGGCTCTATTTGATAATAACCAAATTCACTCGCTTTACTATCAAGAGGGCCAACTTTAGCCCCTAGGTGGTATGCTATTTGTTGGGCACCCTGACAAATTCCTAGCATAGGTATGTCAGCAGTTAAACAATCTCTAATCCACTGATATTCATCTTCAAGAAATGGAAAATCTTGTGTCTCAAACACATTATATTGACCACCATAAAGAACAGTTCCAATCACAGAGTCGTCTATGTCTTCAATAAGCTCTCCCTTAAAGGGTTTATATATTTTAATATCTATACAGTTAAGGGAGGCCCAATTAACAACTCTGTCATCTATGGGACCTTCTCCATGTCTAATTAGAACTAATTTTCTTCTCACCTGGGCCTCCCAAGTATAAATTCAGCAATTCAAATTTATAGTTTACGCGTTAAACAGAAAATGTAGCACGTCTCCATCTTTGACAGTATAACTTTTCCCTTCAACTCTCATTTTACCAGCTTCCTTTGCTCTTTGTTCGCCATTAAAAGAAACAAAATCATTAAAAGCGATAGTTTCAGCACGAATGAAACCTCTTTCGAAGTCACCATGGATTACACCAGCTGCCTGCGGCGCTAACGTACCATGCTTAACTGTCCAAGCCCTTGCTTCTTTTGGACCCACAGTAAAATAAGTTTCTAATTGTAATAAATCATATCCTGCTCGAATTAATCTGTCCAAGCCTGCTTCACCCAAACCCATTTCACTTAAAAATAGCTCAGCCTCATCTTCATCTAACTGACTAATTTCTTCCTCAATCTGAGCACTAATTATAACTACACCTGAGTTTTGTTTCTCAGCCATTTCAAGTACTTTCTGGGTAAAGGAGTTCCCACTCGACGCACTGTCTTCGCCGACGTTACAAACAAATAGAATCGGTTTTGCTGTCAATAACTGGAGCATTGTCCAAGCTTTTAAGTCATCCTCATCTACCGAGACAGTTCTAGCCGGTAACCCATCCTCTAACACTACTAAGGCATCTCTTAAGAGACGCTCTTGCTGGATTGCTTCTTTATCACCACCTCTAACTTTACGGGTTAAACCTTGAAGGCGTTTCTCAATACTTTCAATATCAGCCAACATTAATTCTGTTTCAATAGTCTCTGCATCTGAAACTGGGTCGATACGGTCGCTTACATGGGTAATATCATCATCTTCGAAACAACGTAGGACATGTGCAATCGCATCAACCTCACGAATGTTTGCTAAAAATTGATTGCCCAAACCTTCTCCTTTTGAGGCACCTTTAACTAAACCTGCTATATCTACGAATGTCATACGAGTTGGAATAATTTGTTTCGACTCTGCTATCTTTGCCAACTCATCAAGGCGTCTATCAGGGACACCAACTTCTCCAATGTTTGGCTCAATAGTGCAGAATGGAAAGTTAGCGGCTTGAGCCGCTGCTGTTTTAGTCAGTGCATTAAACAGTGTTGATTTTCCAACATTAGGCAATCCAACAATACCCATTTTAAATCCCATTTTTTTTCCTTAATATTAATATAATTTCGTTGGATTTACGTTCTTGATGCACGTAACGTCAAGGAGGGCATTGATTCTTACTGCATTATTAGTGCAAACTTTTAATATAAAATCAAAAAGGTAACATAAATGGCCCGTATAGACGATACTTTTTTAACTCTAAGAGCTACTGGAAAGAAAGCCTTTGTTGCTTACATAATGGCCGGTGATCCAGATTATAATAAATCAATGGAACTTCTCAACGGTCTTCCTGAGGCCGGTGTAGACATAATTGAACTCGGCCTACCTTTTACCGACCCAATGGCGGACGGTCCAACAATCCAGCTAGCTGGTCAACGAGCTTTAAATTCAGGGCAAAATCTTAAAAAAACTCTTCAAATGGTAGAAGATTTTAGGCGTAAAAATAATGTCACTCCAATAATCATAATGGGTTACTATAATCCTATTTATTCCTATGGCGTGGATAAATTTTTATCTAAAGCAAAACTAGTAGGCGTTGATGGGCTTATTATTGTAGATCTTCCACCTGAAGAAGATAATGAACTATGCATTCCAGCCAAGAACATAGGGCTTAATTTTATTCGATTAGCAACACCCACCACAGATGCAAAAAGACTTCCTGCAGTCCTAAAAAATACATCCGGGTTCGTCTACTATGTTTCCATAAATGGTATAACCGGTGTGGCCAACGCAAGTTCTGGAAGTGTAGCCCCAGAAGTTTCTCGAATTAAAAACGAGACAGAGCTACCTGTGGTAGTTGGTTTTGGAATTAAAACCCCTGTAGCCGCATTGGAAATGGCAAAAGTAGCAGATGGTGTGGTTGTCGGCTCGGCAGTGGTAGAAAAAATTGCACAGGGCGAATCAAACGAAAACGTATTAGCCTTTATTAAATCACTGGCAGATGGCGTTCATAATGCTTAATTACGAGGATATTCGACCCAGAATCGCTCATAATAATTGATAAAAGGTTACCATACATGACTGTAATAACTGAAATAAAAGACTTTAAAAGAATTTACAAAAATCGCGTCCCAAAAATGTTTTACGACTATTGTGAAACTGGAAGTTGGACAGAGCAAACTTTTCGTGAAAACTCAACAGACTTTGAACAGATACGCTTAAGACAACGTGTTGCAGTTGATATGGAAGGTCGATCGACAACGTCTAAAATGGTTGGGAGGGATGTAACAATGCCAGTAGCCCTAGCTCCAGTAGGTCTTACGGGAATGCAACACGCAAATGGAGAAATACTTGCTGCTAAAGCGGCCGAATCTTTTGGAGTTCCCTTTACCCTATCAACAATGTCGATCTGCTCTATTGAGGATGTAGCGGAACATACAACAGCTCCTTTTTGGTTTCAACTATATGTAATGCGTGATGAAGAATTTATTACAAACCTAATAGATAGAGCTAAGCAAGCAAATTGTGATGCTTTACTACTCACGCTAGATCTTCAAATTTTAGGCCAAAGACATAAAGACCTTAAGAATGGTTTATCAATACCACCAAAGTTAAGGCCTTCAGTTTTAATGGACTTAATGACAAAATGGACCTGGGCTTTCAAAATGTTAGGAGCAAAACGTCGAACTTTTGGTAACATAGTTGGCCACGCTAAAAGCGTGAATGATATCTCTAGTTTAGCAAGTTGGACCAGTGAACAATTTGACCCAAAGTTAGACTGGGACACAGTCAAACGGTACAGAAAACAGTGGGATGGAAAGTTTATTCTTAAAGGGATTCTAGATGCTGAAGATGCAAAGAAAGCTCTAGAAATTGGAGCAGATGCAATTATTGTGTCCAATCACGGTGGAAGACAGCTAGATGGTGCATTAAGCTCCATCCGTGTACTCCCAGAAATAATAGACGCGGTTGGTGACAAAATAGAGGTTCATTTAGACAGTGGAATTAGATCTGGTCAGGATGTTCTTAAAGCCCTAGCCCTAGGTGCAACCGGGACATATATAGGACGCGCATACATATACGGTCTTGGAGCGCTCGGTCAACAAGGTGTTGAAACTGCTTTATCAATTATTCACAAGGAGTTGGATACCACTATGGCGCTATGTGGAGAAAAAAATATTCATAAATTGAATCGATCAAATCTTCTTATTCCAGAAGAATTTTTTCAAAAATATTCATAAATTTTTAATAGATAAATAAACTTACAAAAAGGAATAAAAATGGCGACAAAGCTTATACTATTTATAATGCTTATTTTTCCATCGATTATATTAGCGCACTCTCCAATCATAACCAAAACTAATCAGATAATGACAAAAAGTAATCCATTTGTTATCTCAAAACCCGAACACTCAAAAGCCATTTTTTCTGAATTAAATGGATCAGAGGATTATTACAAAATTGAAAGCGCTATCCCTTTCAAATTTTATGCTGGAATTACGGTACCAAAACTTGAAACCTGTGGACGACAAAATTACTTTTCATTTAAGATACTTGGAGCTGACTTTAAAGAAATAGACGGCAGAGATGGTGCAACCTTTGAATGGTGGGCCTGGTATGAAAAATACGGCAAGTCGTGGTACTGGGTCGGACCAGAAATCGGAGAAAACTTTGCTTCGAACAGAATGTATAACCCCGGCACATATTATATTAAAGTATTCAATCAAACAAACACTGGAAAATACGCATTAGCAGTGGGCGACATAGAAAAATTTGGACTGGCATCAATCCCAAAGTTATTATTAACAGTTAGAAAGTTAAAAAAGGTTTTCTGGGCAGAAAGTAATTGTAGGTAGCTCTAGACCATTCTAGATGATCGTCTCAGCCCCAAGCAAGTATAGGGTTGAAGAAATAAAAAATGATTCTTAATATAATACAAAATAAAAGCTTTCCAAATTAAAAATACTTAACTATACGCATCATTTCACGCGGCTCTACACCCTTGGAGGAGACCGCATAATTATTGGAGAATAAAAATGGCTGATGAGACACCAAATCTTATCGCCGAGGCACGCTCGAGGACAGGCAAGGGGGCCGCTCGATCAGCACGCCGTAATGGTATGGTGCCCGGTGTAGTTTACGGTGGAGGAGTAGATCCACTACCTATAAATATCCCTTACAATATACTATTAAGAAAACTAAAAGCAGGTCGCTTTCTGTCAACGTTATTCGACTTGAAAGTTGAAGGTCATGATGATGTTCGTGTAATATGTCGAAACGTACAAAGAAACGTTGTTAAAGACTTGCCCACTCATGTTGACTTCATGCGATTGAAAAGAGATACGCGAATAAATTTATTTATTCAGGTCAATTTTACTGGAGAAGATATTTGTCCAGGTCTAAAACGCGGCGGTGTCTTGACTGTTGTGCGTCCAGAAGTCGAATTAATGGTTACAGCTGGTGAGATACCAGAAAGTATTGAGGTTGATCTTTCAAACTTAACAGTAGGTGACGCAGTAACGATTTCCTCTGTAACATTACCTTCTGGAACAAAAGCTATTATCGATCGCGACTTTGTGATCGCTACCATTCAGGCTCCATCAAGTCTCAAATCTTCAGGAGTAGATGATGATGATGATGATGCGGAAGCCGTAGAAGGTTCTGAGGAATCAGAAGATAAAGCTGAAGGTGCAGCAGATTAATCTTTAAAAAAATTTACCAAATGCATAGTAAAGAATATGCGTTTGGTAAAACTTGATCTATTAAATCGTGCTAATTTCTGGTAAGTGAAGTCTCATGATGTTATTTGTTGGACTTGGAAACCCTGGGAGTCAGTACGAAAAAAACCGACATAATGTTGGTTTTATGGCTGTATCTCGCATAGTAGAAAACCATAACTTTTCTCCTTGGAAAAACAAGTTTCAGGGCTCTATAAGTAACGGCTTATTAAGAAATCAAAAAATTATTATTTTAAAACCTAATACGTTTATGAACTTGAGTGGGCAATCTGTAGGCGAAGTTATTAGGTTTTATAAAATACCTTCTAGTAAAGTTATTGTGTTTCACGATGAAATAGACTTCCCGCTGGGGAAACTAAAATTTAAAAGTGGCGGTGGTCATGCTGGACACAATGGGTTGCGTTCTATAAGTGAGCACATTGGTTCAGATTACATAAGAATTAGAATTGGTGTTGGACATCCTGGAAACAAAAATGCTGTAGCAAATTATGTTCTTGGTGATTTTTCAAAAGTAGAACAAGAAACTATTACACAAATATTAGAAGTAATTTCGACAGAAGCACCAGACCTTACTTTAGAAAACGCAACTGATTTTGGTAAATCAATATCTGAAAAAATACAAAAAAATACTTCTAAAGATAAGGTAATTAAAAAAGAAACTGTTGAAAACTCTAAGAGGGTTGTAGAAGATACCAAAAGAAGTTCCTTACAGAAACTTCTTGATAGATTTAAGTAGGGGTAGAAAAATGGATCAATTTCCATCGTTAAATGTCTATGGCAATAAGCTTACTGAGTGCTCCAAAGAGCCTTTGACTGGTTACTACAGGACGGGTTGTTGTGATACAGGTCCTTCTGATACAGGAAAACACACTGTCTGCGTCATCATGACAGATGAATTCCTAGCAATGTCAAAATACCTTGGTAACGATCTCTCAACACCTCGCCCAGAATTTAACTTCTCTGGGTTAAAAAAAGGGGATCAATGGTGTCTGTGCGCTGAACGCTTTCTGCAAGCCCATGAAGAAGGTGCGGCCCCGAAAGTAAACCTTGAAGCAACTCATCAAGAAACCTTAAAAATTGTTAAAATTGAAATTTTAGAGTTATATACTATTTAGCTAATATTATTAGGAAAACTCCATATCAAAATTTAAGGCTTTTGCTACAGTAAAAATATCTTTATCCCCCCTACCACACATATTCATACAAATTATATGTTCAGGAGGTAGCTTTGGAGCTATTTTTCCAACATGTGCCAAAGCGTGGCTAGGCTCTAAGGCTGGTATAATTCCTTCAAGCTCACAACATAGTTGAAAAGAAGCTAATGCTTCCTTATCAGTAATTGACACATAATTTACTCTACCTGACTCATGTAACCATGCGTGTTCTGGACCGATGCCTGGGTAATCGAGACCAGCAGAAATAGAAAATCCTTCTAAGATTTGACCATCATCATCTTGTAAAAGGTACGTTCTGTTTCCATGTAGAACCCCAGGCCGGCCACCTGTTAGTGAGGCACAATGTTCCATTTTTGAGTTGACACCCTTTCCTCCAGCTTCGACACCAATTATTGACACCTTAAGGTCATCTAAAAATGGATAAAATAAACCCATTGCGTTGGATCCACCACCAATAGCAGCAACTAAAGTGTCTGGAGCCCTGCCCTCTTGTTCTAGCATTTGAGCTTTTGTCTCTTTCCCAATTATAGACTGAAAGTCTCTTACCATCTCGGGGTAAGGATGAGGCCCCGCTACAGTTCCGATACAATAAAATGTGTCGTCAACATTTGTTACCCAATCTCTCAGAGCGTCATTCATCGCATCTTTTAATGTTCCCCTCCCAGACGTTACAGGGATCACTTCAGCACCTAGAAGTTTCATACGAAACACATTTGGTGCTTGTCTCTCAACATCATGTGCTCCCATATAAACTACACACTTAAGACCAAATTTAGCACAAACAGTTGCTGTCGCCACCCCGTGTTGCCCTGCTCCAGTCTCCGCTATAATTCGTTTTTTATTCATTCTACGTGCTAAGAGTATTTGGCCTAGCACGTTATTTATTTTATGCGCTCCAGTATGATTTAACTCGTCTCGTTTCATATAAATCTTTGCACCAGAGAAATGGTTAGTTAGCCTCTCACAAAAATATAACGGCGAGGGACGCCCAACATAATTGGTCCAAAGGTCATCCATTTCTGTCCAAAAAATAGGGTCTATTTTTGCATTTTCATACTCTTTTTCTAATTCCAAAATAAGTGGCATTAGGGTTTCTGAGACAAACCGTCCACCAAAGTCACCAAAACGACCTGACTCATCAGGACCAGCCGTGAAACTATTTAACAAATCACCCGTCATAATTTTTTCCCCTAACAGTGCTAACAAAATCGTATATTAACTTCGTGTCTTTAATACCAGGTCTGGATTCCACACCAGAAGACACGTCAACTTGTTTAGCCCCACTGGTTGCTATCGCTTCTTGTACATTGCTACAATCTAAACCTCCAGCCAACATCCAAGGAACTTTCCAGTCAAACCCTGAGATCAATTTCCAATCAAAGGTTACTCCATTCCCACCCGGAGGGCTGAGCTTATCGGGTTTCTCTGCATCTATTAATAATTGATCAGCTACTAAAGAGAAATCTCTAATTTTTATTAAATCCTGTTTAGTCCTTAAACTAACTGACTTTATAACAGGAACTTTAAATTTAGTGCGAATTATTGAAACCCTCTCTGGTCGCTCCTCACCATGCAGTTGCAACACATCAACAGGAAAATTTGAAAACAAATTATCGAGTTCTGAATCTAGAGGATCAACTATTAAAGCAACTTTTAAAACTTCCTTAGGAATCAGAGTAGCTATTTTTGCAGCTTCAAGTAATTCTAAGTTTCTTTTCGATCCCTTGTGAAAAACAAACCCAACATAGTCAACACTAGACCTTATACATGGCTCAACGTCTCTGAGATTTGTTAAACCACATATTTTAATTTTTACGGTCATTTAAGAGTTATCCTAAAATTACTATTTGCGTTCATCCAATAAATTAAAGATATCGTCCGAGCCCTTTGACAAAAGATTACTTGATACATCTACATGATCTTTCAGAACTTTATTCTCTAGAGCTTTAAGTTCTTTTTTTCTCCGGGCCTTAACTCCACGAAACCATTCACTTATAATTCCTAAGAACATACCAACTAGAATTGCAATTAATAGTAAAACGAAAAGAGGCACTTCGAATATTAAGCCTTTTTTATAAAAAAAATCTAATTCAGACGGAATAAACTTAAACTTTACTACTTCTTGGTTAGACAAAGATAAAAGTAGCAAGGTAAATCCGAAAAGACATACGAATAGACCGCGAATATACCTCATCAACTATCGTTATTGCCATTCAGTCGATCTCTTAGCAATTTCCCTGTTTTAAAGAATGGAATATGTTTACTTTCAACACTTACTGCATCTCCCGTCTTTGGATTTCTGCCTATACGTGCCTTCCTCTTCTTTACCGAAAAGGCACCAAACCCACGCAATTCAACTCTATCTCCAGACGATATGGTTGATATAATTTCATCAAAAATAGTAGAGACTATTCGCTCCGCATCAGCGACATTCAATACCGGGTTATCTTCGGCAATCTTTTGAACTAATTCAGAGCGTATCATTTTTTAACTCCCATAAAGTACTTTGAGGCATTAAGTGTTCTAAAAATAATTATACCCCTACATATACGATTGTTAAAAGAGACAAGATCAAAAAAAAGTGATCTAAATCAAAAAAAAAGAACTATTCATCTAAATAGTTTCCTTTTTCCACATTTTTTAATTTTATGATTGGCTTAGTTTTTAAACTATTGAGGGAATAATTAAACGATTCGAAAAAAGGCCCGACTAAATCGGGCCTTTTTGAAACTACTATTTTTATTTATCGTCGTTTTTCAACGCAGCTCCAAGAATGTCTCCAAGTGACGCTCCCGAATCGGAGGAACCATATTGTTCAACAGCCTCTTTTTCTTCTGCAATTTCTCGAGCCTTAATAGAAAGACCCAATTTTCGAGTTTTACTATCAATATTTGTAACTCTTACATCGATTTTATTTCCAACTCCAAAACGGTCAGGACGCTGCTCTGCCCGATCTCGAGACAAGTCAGTTCGGCGAATAAACGATTTCATTCCCTCGTACTCAACTTCAATTCCACCGTCTTCGACAGATGTTACCGTTACAGTTATAATTGTACCACGCTTAACTCCTTCAGTAGCACCCTTAAACGGATCATTACCCAAGCCTTTGATAGATAAGGACACTCTCTCCTTTTCAACATCAATTTCAGTAACTACAGCCTTAACATTATCTCCTTTTCGAAATTCTCCAAGTGACTGCTCTCCGCCGCCCTCCCAAGAAATATCAGAAAGGTGGACCATACCGTCTATATCATTTTCTAGGCCCACAAATAATCCAAATTCTGTTATATTTTTAACTTCTCCCTCAATCTCTGACCCCTGAGGGAAAGTTTCGGCAAAAACTTCCCATGGGTTACGAATAGTCTGCTTCAAACCCAAGCTAACTCGACGCTTTATACTATCTATCTCTAGAACCATAACTTCCACTTCCTGCGAAGTAGAAACAATTTTTCCAGGATGAACATTCTTTTTAGTCCAACTCATCTCAGATACGTGAACCAAACCCTCTACCCCAGCCTCTAACTCTACAAAAGCACCATAGTCAGTGATATTAGTTACTTTCCCAGTATGTATTGACTCAACAGCATATTTTTCTTGCACTATGTTCCAAGGGTCATCTTCTAATTGCTTCATTCCCAAACTAATGCGATGAGTTTCTTTATTAATTTTTATGACTTGAACTTTTACAGTCTCACCAATGGTCATAACTTCTCGCGGGTCATTAACCCTTCTCCATGCCATATCAGTAACGTGAAGTAATCCATCGACACCTCCCAAATCAATGAAGGCCCCATATTCAGTAATATTTTTTACAATTCCATCTACTGTATCGCCCTCTTTTAGGTTGCCAACAACCTCAGCTCTTTGTTCAGCTCTAGATTCTTCTAGAATAGCCCTTCGAGATACGACAATATTACCCCTCTTCCTATCCATTTTAAGTATAATGAAAGGTTGTTTCATTCCCATCAATGGGGCAGCGTCTCGCACAGGCCTTACATCAACTTGGGATCCTGGAAGGAAAGCAACAGCTCCCCCTAAATCAACAGTAAAACCACCCTTTACACGACCAAATATTACACCATCAACCCTAAGAGTGTCTGAATGCGCTGTTTCCAACCGGTCCCAGGCCTCTTCACGACGAGCCTTTTCACGACTAACCGATGCTTCTCCTCTGGAGTTTTCCACCCTATCAAGAAAAACTTCAACTTCCTGACCAATTACAAGATCAGGTGTTTCTCCAAGGCTTTCAAATTCCTTTAGGTCAATTCGACCTTCCATTTTATAGCCTATATCTATTATTGCTTGGCCCGCTTCAACAGCTATGACCTTCCCTTTTACTACTGATCCTTCTTTTGGTGTATCGGTTTCGAAGCTGTCTTTAAGGAGGGCTTCGAATTCCTCCATAGTTGCTGATTGAGTCATTGAGTTCTATCTTCCTTTTAATTAACATTTTACTGGCCGAGCGGTTGTATCCACCGGTCTTTAGGTTTCGATTTGGTCATACTCAAAAGTAGTAACGTTAAAATATTTCTAAGTACTTAATCTTATAACTTTTGAGATTGCATTAACAGCTAATGCGACAGACGCGTCTATAGACAATTCTGTAGTATCAAGCAAGACCGCATCTTCTGCTTTTAGCAAAGGAGAAACTTTTCTCTCTTTATCAGCCAAATCTCTAGCCCTTAACTCTACTATAAGGGATTCAATTTTTAGACCTTTATCTTTTTCCGCAAGTTCTTGAAATCGTCTATTAGCTCTTATTTCTTCTGACGCCGTTATATAAAGCTTTATCTCCGCATTTGGACAAATTACTGTTCCTATATCTCTACCATCAAGAACCGCACCACCACATCTTCTAGAGAATTCTCTTTGATATTCGACTAATGCGTTTCTAACTTTTATATCTGATGCAATCTGAGAAGCCATCTTAGAGACGGCCTCTGTCCTTAAACCTTCCACTTCGATTTCGTCGTAGTTAAGTTGTGCTATTGCTTCTAGGGGGTCAAAACCACTTAAAACTTTCAAACCAATAAATCTATATATTAGACCAGTATCTAAGTAGGAAAACCCAAAATACTCAGAGATCCTCCTAGATATCGTACCTTTACCCGAGGCCGCAGGTCCATCTATCGCAACAGTGAATTTCATTTTACTTATAATACCTTAATAATTTAGAAAAATTATACCAACTTCACATCATCAATAACTTATAGTTCTTCTAATTGACCTCCCAGATTTACCATCAAATCCTTAAAATTTGGAAATGAGGTAGTAACTGGAGAGTAATCATCTATTGTTATCGGATTTTTTGTTGCTAGCCCTAAACAAAGAAAGGACATGGCAATTCTATGATCTAAAAAAGTTGCACAGGTGGCACCTCCTGGAACCCCCAATGGGCCTTTCCCATAGATACTTAAAGAATCATTCTCTTGCTCTACATTCACTCCTGAATCTGTCAACCCGCGCGCCATTGCATCAATCCTATCACTTTCTTTTACTCTCAACTCTTTCACTCCAAGCATGGTAGTTTTACC
>CAJIZW010000106.1 GCA_905181985.1 uncultured Paracoccaceae bacterium
TGGAATGTTAATTGGCTTAGAAGCATTTCTTGCTCGTAAGGGTGTTGGTAACGTTGGTTTTGAGCAGAATTACCTTGTTAACGAAAATGGTCTTGAGTTAATAACAACTACTCCGCTGTTATGGCACTAGTAGGCTCTCGAAATTGTTGATTTGTGAATATGTTAATTGCATTTAAAACTTTTAAATTAACTTCTTCACTCATAAAGGGTTTAGTCTATAAAGAGGTCTGTAATTGATAATCTTTATGATAGGTGAGTAACACATTGGTGATAACCTGTTCTCTGTCAAAAGTTGTTCTATCAATTTGAAATACGGCTTCACTAGGGTTAATTTTTAATAGAGTTGATTTCTCAGCTGAACAGTTTGTTGCCGAAAAACTAATTGCACCATGTGTATAAGGTACATTTGCAAGTAACCATTCGTTAGGGCTATTCTTTTCAAATACTTTACTCTCAAGGTTAGTAACTACCTTTTGATTTATGTAACGACTTTCTATAACAAAAGGTTCTCCGTCACTGGAGTGAATAGCTTCTATATAAAGTAAATTATCACTACTCGACAAATGTGTTGGTAATCTTTCTTCCTTAGGAAATTTACTTTGAGTCTGCTTTAGTAATTTATAGCTGTAAACCTTTCCTAAGTCTTCAATTTCTTTGCGAATAAGTGGAATTTTTAAGGTAGCTTTACTTGTGGGGTATAGGGCAACTGTGGTGCCAACCTTGCGTTTTCGATCCAGAACCCCTTTATCAGCAAGAGCCCTTAATGCCCTGTTTACTGTTACTCTCGCGCAGCCAAATTCATAGGCTAGATCTGTCTCTCTGGGAATGATTTCGCCGGGTTTCCAAGTTCGATCATGAATACGCTTTAAGACCTCTGTTTGCACACCGAGCCAATTATTTATAGCCACATTACCTCACCTAAAATCCTGTTAACTTCTTTGTGGCCTTTTTATAGGCCCTAGTTATTTCTGTTCGTAAAATATGCTCACCATCTTTTACTAAGTGGCGACCTGCGGACCATACATCTGATATCATTCTATCATCCCCCGAGAAAATGTAACTGTCCAATAATGTATCTTCTTTATGTCGCTCAAGGTCTACGTGGTTTGTATTAAGAGCTAACAGATCTGCCAAGTAACCCTCTTTGATTAAACCGGTCTTACGCCCGGCAGCTTGTGCGCCTCCTTTGCAGATTCCCTCAAACAATCGGCGTCCAGTCGATTGATGGCTATTGGCTAGAACTGCTCTTGAGCGATCTCTTAGTCTTTGAGAATACTCTAATGTCCTTAACTCCTCCGAGAGAGAAATACGTACATTACTGTCAGAGCCAATAGCGATATTTCCATTATTTGACATCCAGTTAGCTCCTTCAAATATACCGTCCCCAAGGCTGGATTCAGTTATAGGGCAGAGCCCTGCAACGGCTTGAGTTTTTGCAAGCATTTTTACTTCATGAGGTTCCATTTGGGTGCAATGGATCATACACCATTGATTAGAAATATCTAAGTTTTCCATGACCCACTCAACTGGACGGGCTCCTAAAAATTCTTTAACTTCATCTACTTCAGCTACTTGTTCTGCTAGGTGCATGTGTATCGGCTTTTTTTCCGCAATGTTAACTAATTCTATTAGATCCTTTGGATCAACAGCTCTTAGACTATGTGGAGCAAGACCTAAAAAAGTATCGGGTGACGAAGTTTCCAAGATTTTGGAGACTCTTTGAAACAAGGTTTGGAATTGATCTAAATTGTTTCCAAATCTTCTTTGACCGTCTTCAAGAGCTCGTAGGTCACAACCGCCATATTGATAAAACACGGGGAGTAGGGTTAACCCAATACCGGATTGGTTGGCAGCCGATATTATCCTTTGAGACATTTCTGCGATATCGTCATATGGTCTACCACTTTCACTGTGATGAAGGTAATGGAATTCCACATTTGTGCTAAAACCTGCCTCAAGCATTTCCATTTGAACGAAGGCAGCAATGGCTTCCACAATGTCGGGGTCTAATTGTTTGAGAAACTTAAACATTAGTTTACGCCAAGTCCAAAAACTATCTTTTGGATTTGGCCCACGATATTCAGTCAACCCTGACATGGCTCTTTGAAATGAATGAGAGTGAGCATTAACTGGAGCTGGTAGCAAACATCCTACATGGTGATCATACTCTTTGGTATCCGTTCTGAGTTTTTCAATATGACCATCAGCATTTATCTCAACAGTAATATTTTCCTTCCAGCCAGAAGAAGTTAGGATTTTACTAGCAAAAATTTTAGTCATTCATGTTCTCATCTTGACTTACTATTATGTACATACATAATAGCATATGATTATTTATTAAACAATATGTGAGTCGTTAAATGCTACTTTTAAACGCAGTAATAGCTACCATGGAATCTAACAAACCTTATGGCCTAATTACTAGAGGCGCTATCGTATTAGAAGGAGGTAAGATTGCTTGGGTAGGAGACCAGAATGATTTACCCAAAGTATTCAGTAAAATGGATTCCATAGATCTTAAGGGTCGTTTAGTAACACCCGGTTTAATAGACTGCCATACTCACATTGTTCATGGTGGAAATCGTGCTAACGAGTTTGAAATGCGTTTAAATGGTGCAAGTTATCAAGAAGTTTCTGAGGCTGGTGGAGGTATTGTTTCAACAGTCAGTAAGACACGTGAAGCTTCTGAAGAAGAGTTGTTAACAGATGCTTTAAAGCGAGTTGACGCTTTAATAGCTGAGGGTACAACACTTATTGAAATAAAATCAGGTTATGGTTTAGATATTGATACAGAAATAAAAATGCTAAGGGTAGCTCGAGAAATACAAATAAGAAGAGATATTCATGTAAAGACTAGTTTTCTTGGTGCTCACGCAATTCCTATAGAATTTAAAGGGGAGAGCGACAAGTATATTGATGAGATCTGTTTACCAGCTTTAGATAAAGCTTTTGCTGAAGGTTTAGTAGATGCTGTGGATGGGTTCTGTGAAGGGATAGCGTTTAATACTGATCAGATCTCTAGAGTTTTCAATCATGCAAAAAGTCTTGGTTTACCTGTTAAATTACACGCAGAGCAACTCTCTAATCTTGGTGGGACTAAACTAGCAACAACTTTTAATGCGCTTTCAGCAGATCACTTAGAGTATGCGAACCGTTCAGATGCTAAGGCATTAAGTGATAGTAAAACGGTTGCAGTAATTTTACCAGGAGCCTTTTATACTTTGCGTGAAACCCAATCACCCCCGATTAGTGATTTTAGAGACTATGCGGTGCCTATGGCTCTGGCTACTGACTGCAATCCAGGCTCCTCCCCAATGGCGTCACTTCTTCTTACAATGAACATGGGTTGTACGCTATTTAGGCTAACACCTGAGGAGGTATTGTTAGGAGTAACTCGAAATGCTGCATTGGCCTTAGGAGTAAAAGATATGGGGCTTGTTAGAGCAGGTTATACTGCGGATTTAGCAGTATGGGATGTTTCACACCCGTCTGAGCTCTCCTATCGTATTGGATTTAACTCTCTCTACAAAAGAATTTTTGGAGGAAAAATATGACAATACTTACACCTTTGAATGCGCGCCTAGAAGACTTAGAGAGAATATGGCTGGAAAATGACCCCATTCACTTGGATCCATCTGCAAAGGAAAGTGTGATAAAGGCACAAAGTATCGTTAGAGATGCAACCGAAAGCGGTACAGCTGTGTACGGGGTAAATACTGGGTTTGGAAAATTAGCTAGTGTGAAAATTGCTGAAGAAGATACGGCGTCGCTTCAACGTAATCTTGTCTTATCTCATTGCTGTGGTGTTGGAATTGCTTTGGATATAGGTACAACCCGGTTAATGATAGCGTTAAAACTCCTGTCGTTAGGTCGTGGTGCATCAGGTGTGTCGTGGAGCACCATCGCTCTAATGGAGGACTTATTAAATAATGGTATATATCCTGTAATTCCTGATCAAGGTTCAGTTGGAGCATCGGGCGACTTAGCACCTTTGGCACATATGGCCGCGACGCTCATTGGTGAGGGTGAAGTATTTCTTAATGGTAAGAGGGTTTCAACAAAAGAAGCATTTTTATCTAAGGGATTAAATCCAATTGAGTTAGGAGCTAAAGAGGGATTGGCACTTATAAATGGAACACAGTTTTCTACAGCGTGTGCGCTAGTTGGTTTATTTAGAGCATGGAGGAATGCAAATGCAGCTATTGTTACATGCGCTCTTTCTACAGATGCAATTATGGGCTCCACTCAACCGCTAGAAGAAGAAATTCATAAGCTTAGAGGTCACGCGGGCCAAATTGCTGTTGCTAGATGTCAGCGCGAATTAATGGCTGGATCAAATATTAGAGAAAGCCATCGTACAGATGACTCTAGAGTTCAAGATCCCTACTGTATTAGGTGTCAACCTCAGGTAACTGGGGCAGCTTTAGATTTGCTGTGGTTTGCTGGTAAAACACTAGAGATTGAGGCAAATGCCGTAACCGATAATCCACTTGTATTAGTCGATAAGGGTTTAATTGTTTCGGGTGGAAACTTTCATGCTGAACCAGTTGCTTTTGCAGCAGATATTATTGCTCTTGCATTGTCAGAAATTGGAGCAATCGCGCAACGTAGAGTGGCCTTGATGGTTGACCCCACTTTAAGTTTTGGCTTGCCACCATTTCTAACTCCAAATCCTGGGATTAACTCAGGATATATGATTGCAGAGGTTACAACGGCTGCTCTTATGAGCGAAAATAAGCATTTATCAAACCCGTGCAGTACGGATAGTACACCGACTTCAGCAAACCAGGAAGACCATGTCAGTATGGCTGCACACGCTGCGCGAAGATTAGATAAAATGAATACTAACTTGAACACTATTATAGGTATCGAAGCCATGTGCGCTATTCAAGGGATCGAATTTAGGCGGCCCTTAAAAACTAGCAAAAATCTTGAGTTAATCATAGTTAAGTTTCGAACAGAAATTTCGGCTCTTAAAGAAGATAGGTATATGGCAATAGATATAAATATCGCGTCAGAAATGATTAGAGATGGAGCTTTAATAGAAAACTTAAATCTACCAACCTATTTTCAGGAAAATTAAAAAAAATGGAAAAAGTAAAAGTAAAGTCTGGTAACTCCCCCTTGGTTTTGGGCTTACCGCATGTTGGTACTTTGCTCACAAAACAAGTAAATGATAGTTTAAATGATCGTGGAAGGATGTTATCTGACACTGATTGGTATATTGATCGTCTATATGACAGCCTTTTAGGTGATGTAACCACTGTTAGTGCAACCTTCCATAGGTATGTTATCGATTTAAATAGAGATCCATCAGGCCAAAGTCTTTACCCAGGTCAGAATACAACTGAACTAGTTCCTCTGACTGATTTTGATGGTAATACAATTTGGAATAGTAAGCCAAGCACCCAAGAGATTAAAAAACGTATTCCGGAGTTCCATGCCACTTATCATAAAGCCCTAGAGCTTGAATTAGAGCGAGTCAAAAATATTCATGGATTTGTTCTCTTATATGATTGTCATTCGATTAGATCTGTGATTCCAAATTTATTTGAAGGAGTCTTGCCTGATTTTAATATTGGTACGAATAAAGGCACTTCCTGTGACCCATTAATAGAAAAAATAGTTGTAGATACAGTCAAAAAATATACCAATTACAGTAATGTTTTGAATGGTCGATTTACAGGTGGATGGACAACACGAAATTATGGTTTACCTAAGCAGGGATACCACGCAATACAAATGGAATTAGCCCAGTCAGCATACTTGTCAGACGAAAATGAAGGCTGGGAGTATGACGATACCAAAGCAGAGCTCATTCGAATTACATTAACAGATATTTTGACGTCATTGGCTCAGTGGAAGCCATTATTAGGAGATAAATGATGACTAACTCGCGCCATAATTTAAGGGACGTAATAGCACCCACCGGCAGTGAAATAACGGCTAAAAGTTGGCTCACTGAAGCTCCAATGCGGATGCTTATGAATAATCTACATCCAGATGTGGCAGAAAACCCTCATGAATTAGTTGTATATGGGGGTATTGGACGAGCAGCTAGGACGTGGGAAGATTTTGATATGATTGTAGCCTCTTTAAAAAACCTTGAGGAAGATCAAACACTATTAGTACAGTCTGGAAAACCGGTTGGTATTTTTCGAACCCATAAAGACGCACCGCGTGTATTAATTGCAAATTCTAATCTTGTGCCACATTGGGCTACTTGGGATCATTTCAATGAGTTAGATAAAAAAGGTTTGGCTATGTATGGTCAAATGACGGCGGGATCTTGGATTTACATCGGTACCCAAGGGATTGTTCAAGGTACTTATGAAACGTTTATGGAAGCAGGGCGGCAGCACTATAATGGAGATCTTACAGGTCGTTGGATTTTAACTGGTGGCTTAGGTGGGATGGGTGGCGCTCAACCACTGGCTGCGGTTATGGCTGGGGCTTGCTGCTTGGCTGTTGAATGTGATGAAACCCGGGTAGATTTTAGATTACGCACGCGATACGTTGATGAAAAAACTAAATCTATCGATGAAGCTTTACAGATGATCAATGAATGGACAACTTCTGGGGAAGCTAAGTCTGTTGGATTAATTGGGAATGCTGCGGATGTTTTTCAGGAGTTAGTCAAAAGGGGTGTTAGACCAGACATTGTAACGGATCAGACGTCAGCACATGATCCATTGCATGGATATCTTCCCCAAGGATGGTCGGTTGCCGAGTGGCGATCTAGACAGGAATCTGAACCAAAAGTTGTTGAGAAAGCTGCTAGGGCGTCAATGAAAACGCATGTCTCTGCAATGGTTGATTTTTGGAATGCTGGAGTTCCTACTTTGGATTATGGAAATAATATCCGTCAAGTTGCATTAGAGGAAGGTCTTAAAAATGCCTTTGCTTTCCCTGGATTTGTGCCGGCTTATATTAGGCCGCTCTTTTGTAGAGGTATTGGACCATTTCGTTGGTGTGCATTATCTGGTGACCCTGAAGATATTTACAAAACAGATGCAAAAGTAAAAGAACTTGTAAATGATAAAGGTCTTCACAAGTGGTTA
>CAJIZW010000107.1 GCA_905181985.1 uncultured Paracoccaceae bacterium
TGAGCTTTGGAAGTTTATTACTGACACAACAATTGAACTAGATGAAATAAGGGATAACGCCAAAAACTCGATCGTAGAAAGAGAATTTGTTCAATACTCATTAAAGGAATTAGAGGAAATTGCGTTAGTTCCACAAGAAGAAGTTTTTCTTGATCAAAGACGTAAAATCATGAAGGAATCTGAAGGCATTAGAGAGAAGTTATCAGAATTATTATATAACTTGGTTGATGAGGGTGCTGAGGGAAAAATAGGAAATTCTATAAAAACCTTACATCAGTTAAAAGGAAACTCTTTTAGTGAACTAGATGTGGCGGTTTCTGCTTTGGAGCGTTCTTATAATGAATTAGGGGAAGCAACAGAAATTATACAAAAATTATACGATTCTTTAAACTTCAGTTCATTGGAACTAGAGGAAACAGAAGAAAGATTATTTTTGATAAGGAGTTTGGCCAGAAAACATCAGATTGATGTGTCCTCGTTGATGGATCTAAAAGGAAAATTTAAAGTTAAAATTGAAAATTGGTGTAACTCTGAAGATCTAGTCACCAGTACTGAAGAAAAATTGAGTAAACTATTTGATGAATATAATCGAATGTCCAAGATCCTTTCCAATAAACGAATATCTGGTGCAGGTGAACTTGATAAAAGTGTTCAGAAAGAATTAAAACCGTTAAACTTAGAATATGCAAAGTTTAAGACCGAGGTTAGCCCAAAATTATCTGGCCCAGACGGAGATGATAAAATTAGTTTTACGGTATGTACTAACGCTGGGACAACTTATGGTCCCTTAAATCAAATAGCCTCTGGTGGAGAGCTGTCTAGATTTACATTAGCATTAAAAGTTTGCTTATCAGGTAAAAAAGACAAATCTGCAATGGTTTTTGACGAAATCGATAGTGGTGTTGGGGGTAAGACAGCAGATGCTATAGGTCGACGTCTTTTAGAAATTTCTAAGAATGAACAAGTACTAGCAGTTACACATTCCCCACAGGTTGCGGCATTGGCGGATCTCCATGTACTTGTTGAGAAAAAAGTAGTTGATAGTAAAACTTTTTGTTCTGTTGTTTCCTTAACGTATGGTAATAGAGTTGAGGAAGTGGCCAGAATGTTGTCTGGAAATAAGTTGACTGATGAGGCGCGTAAGATGGCCAAAGTTCTTATTGGCAACATTCTTACCTAATTTTATATTACTTTAGTATCTTAATTAGATTGAAATATTTTTCCTGGATTTAGTATGTTCTGTGGATCAAAGCTTTTTTTAATTAGCTGCATTTTGTTCCAAGCATTGCCATGCTCCTGTTTCATATAAGAAATTTTTCCAATCCCAATCCCATGTTCTCCTGTTACTGTACCACCTAGTTTTAGAGCGCGCTGGGTCATAGAGTTTGAGAGTGTTTTTGCTTGTTCCAATTCTTCTTTGTTCCCAGTTTCAACTAACAAGATAGCATGAAAATTTCCATCGCCTACATGCCCCACTATAGGGCCCGATATAGGGCTTTTGTTTATTTCGTTTATAGTTTCCTCAAGGGCCTGTGTTAAACGAGAAATTGGCACACATACGTCAGTTGTTAATGCGGTGGAGCCAGGTCTAGAGTTTAGAATAGAGTAATAGGCATCATGTCTGATTTGCCACAGTTTGTTGCGGTCTTCTGGTTTTGTGGACCATTTAAAGTCTGAACCACCCATATCAGTGACAATTTCTTCAAAACGTTTTGATTGCTCAGTTGTTTCGACTTTAGACCCATGAAACTCAACCAGAAGATGAGGAAGTTCCGGCATATTCATTCCAGAGTAACTGTTAAATGTTCGAGCGGTGGCAGCATCTACTAGTTCAATTCTGGCCATAGGAATTCCCATTTGAATTGTGGTTATTACGGTGTCTACGGCGCTCCGGATATCTGAAAATGAACATATTGCTGCAGAAATAATTTCTGGCTGCCCTACTAGTTTTAAGGTTAATTCTGAAATTAATCCTAGGGTGCCTTCAGAACCAATAAAAAGATGTGTTAAATCATAACCGGCAGACGACTTTCGAGCTCGTGATCCTGTTTTAATTTCATCACCATCGGCTAAAACTACCTTAAGAGCTAAGACATTATCAGCCATTGTACCATATCTTACAGCAGTAGTTCCACTGGCTCTAGTTGCTGCCATTCCGCCCAATGAGGCATCTGCTCCCGGGTCTACAGGAAAAAATAAACCAGTATGCCTTAACTCTTCATTCAGTTGTTTTCTTGTTATTCCGGGTTGAACCACAACATCCATATCCTCTATGTTTATAGATAGGATGGAATTCATCTTAGAGAAATTTACTGTTACTCCTCCGTGTATAGCTAAGCTATGACCCTCGAGGGATGTTCCTGTTCCCCAAGGGATTACAGGGCAATTATATTTGGAACAGGTATTTATAATAATAATTATGTCATCTGAACTTTCTGGATAAATTACAGCGTCTGGAGGGAAGTGTGCAAAATAAGCTTCTGACCTCCCATGGATGTCTCGATCTGACTTTGAAGTTGTTACTTTTTTTCCTAATAACTCTTTAAGGGTATTTATAGCATTGACATTATTCATAAATTGGCACCCGTAATATAGATTGTTTGCCAACAGTTTAAGCTTAAATTAGTCTAAGTGAAAGTAGGGAGTTAAAAGTTTGGCTAAGTCTTTAATGCAATTGTTACAGAAAGCAATTAATTGGTCTGGATTGACTTCTCGTGAAGATATTAAAATTTTTAAAAAAAGTTTATCAAATCAACTAAAATTTTGGTTACTTGCTGTATCCATAGGTTTCATAGCTGGTTTTGCGGCTGTTGGTTTCAGGCAAGGAGTCGAAGTACTTCAAGGGCTCCTATATGGGTCGACTGAAGCAGGGAGTTTTACAAATTTTGTAGAGAAGTTAGCTTGGTATTGGAAGGTTTTTATTCCAATGTGTGGTGGGCTTATAGTAGGAGTTATATTACACAAATATACAATTGACGGTCGCGCCAAGTCTGTTGCTGATGTTATTCAAGACGCAGCACTAAATAATGGGAAGATCAATCAGGGAGGAGGTATTGCTTCAGCATTTGCGTCGCTTATTACTCTGGGATCGGGGGGATCATCAGGTAGAGAGGGTCCAGTAGTTCATCTAGCAGCCGTTATTTCTGGTTGGGTTTGCAATAAAGTCCAAATCGATACTGTTTCAAATAGGGATTTACTTGGGTGCGCAGTGGCAGCTGCAGTTTCAGCAAGCTTTAATGCACCCATAGCTGGAGCTTTATTTGCTTTAGAAGTTGTCCTTCGTCACTTTGCTATTCATGCATTTGCACCGATTGTGATCGCCAGTGTTATAGGAACAGTGATCAATCGCCTAACTTTTGGAAATGTAACAGAGTTTATTTTACCCAGTGCTAATAATCTAGGTTTTTATATAGAGCTACCAGCATTTATCTTACTTGGCCTTTGCTGTGGATTAATCGCTGTTATTTTAATGAAATCTTTATTTTGGGCGGACGATATAGGAAACTCAATACAGAGGTTAACAGGTGCAAAGCGTTGGTTGCGGCCTGCAATCGCGGGAACGATTCTAGGAGGACTTGCTCTTTGGTTCCCTCACATTATTGGAGTAGGGTACGAGACTATTTCATCTGCCTTAACAGGTGAAATAATGTTACACGAGGCAATTATATTCGCGATAATGAAAGTGATTGCTGTATCGGTTACAATTGGTGGTCGAATGGGTGGTGGTGTTTTTTCACCATCATTAATGATTGGGTCTCTAACAGGGTTAGCATTTGGTTGGATTGCAACAAGTGTTTTTCCAACATTGTCTGGGGAACACACGATTTATGCTTTAGCTGGCATGGGAGCCGTCTCTGCTGCAGTTTTAGGGGCGCCTATATCGACAACGTTAATCGTTTTTGAGTTGACTGGCGATTGGCAAACTGGTTTGGCTGTAATGGTTGCTGTTTCATTTTCTATCGTAATATCTAGCAAACTAGTTCATCAATCATTTTTTCTGACTCAAATAGAACGACGAGGAATTCATTTAGCCGCTGGTCCACAGGAATATATTCTATCTACTCTTAGAGTTGTGGATTTAATGAAAGATATAAATAGTCTTCAAAAGTCAAACACACGAATTTTAAATGAAATGATCGATGCTGGTACTTCTCTCTATCCAGACGATACTTTAGAGGATGCAATGCCTATTTTTGAAAATTTACATACATCGTTTATTCCAGTAATTAAGGTGGGCTCATCAAAAAATTTACCATCTATTTTGGGTGTTCTTTATCAAACTGATGCGCTTAAACAATATAACCTTGCACTAGTGTCTAGGGTCAAAGAGGAGCATTCATAAAAGATTTAAAATACTTTCCAATATTTTTTATATTGGCTGCGTTTCCTTACTTAACCAGGGCAGACATTTTTTAGAAACGATAACTTTAGCTAAAATTGATTTGTTATACTGATTGATCCAATCAATCTCACCTTTAGTTAAAATGTCTTTAATAATTAATTTTCGATCAAATGGAGCAAAACTAATAGTCTCAAACTCTAACATATCTCTGTCTGAAAAAGTTTTCAATTTTTTTGCTTTCTTTACAATAAGTAGATTTTCGATACGAATTCCAAAACTTCCTTCCTTATAGAATCCTGGTTCGTTTGATAAGATCATACCCTCTTCTAAAACAATGTTGCTAGCTCTACTAATTCGTTGAGGACCTTCGTGCACGCTCAGATACACACCCACCCCGTGCCCTGTTCCATGATCGTAGTCATGGCCTATTTCCCACAATGGGACTCTAGCTAAAGAATCAATATCTCTCCCGGTTAACCCGCGGGGAAATCTAACTTTGCTAATAGCGACCATACCTTTCAGGACTAATGTGTAGAATATTTTCTGCTCACGTGTAGGTTTTCCAATTGAGATTGATCTTGTTATATCTGTTGTACCATCAAGAAATTGTGCTCCTGAATCTACTAGTAAAACTTCTCTATTTTTAACAACTCTGTTAGTTTTATGAGTTACCCGATAGTGTGGCAGTGCTCCATTCGGACCTGAGCCAGAAATTGTGTCAAAGCTAATGTCGCGGAAATTTAATAGCTTTCGACGGAGTCGCTCTAATTCAGTAACTGCATCTATTTCAGTGAATGTACCGGGTATTTGTTTGCTAACCCAAAAAAGAAACTCAGTTACCGCCGCAGCATCTCTGACATGCGCTTTTTTTGTACCTCGAATTTCAACATTATTTTTTTTTGCTTTAGGTAAAACACATGGATCGTCATCGAAAACATAACCAGAAACACGTTCTTTCACTGCCACAGGTGTTTTTTTGTAATCTATCCGAACCTTCCCTTTGAGAGTTTTTAAGTGGTTTTTAAATTCACTAAATGGAAATTCAAATACGTGCCCTAGATTCTTCCAAGAAAGCCCATGAGTTTTTCCTGGTTGTATGAATAAATTCACTCCACCATCACAATTTATGATAGCGCAAGCTTGGACTACTGGAGTCCTTGGAACGTCTTGCCCTCTTAAGTTTAAGAGCCATGAGATACTTTCTGGATCTGTTAGCACACAAGAATCTTGCCCAGATTTTTTTAGTTTATAAGCAATTTTAGTACACTTACTTTCACTTGTTTCACCTGAGAAGTTGAACCTTTGCTCTATTACCTGTCCCAGAGGATGACTTGGCCGATCATTCCATATTAAGTCTATTAGATTTTTAGTTTTAGTGAGTTTTATGGATGTTGAACTGACCTTGGCTTCTAGCTCATCTATGTCTTTAATTGTGTGCAAGTTAGGATCATATCCCACATTTCCACTAGGGAGGTTTTTATTTAACCAATCCCATAAATTAACTTCTGGCCAGTGTATAATTTCATAATCTTTAGAAACTTCTTGTTTGACTTGTACTCGGTATCGGCCATCGACAAAAATAGCAGCTTTTTCTTTAAGAACGCAACAAAACCCTGCTGATCCAGTAAAACCCGTAAGAAATTCTAACCGTTCTTCAGAGGCTGCTACATATTCCCCTTGAAAAAAGTCAGTTCTAGGAACTATGTATCCATCTAGCCTTTTGATTTTTAACTCTCGCCTAAGACCTTCTAAGAGATGTGAAGGATTCTCTTGCCTTTCTGGTATGTTAAATGTTTGAAGCATTTTTTCTTTCAATTTTTTACCGTTTTGATTTGATCTTTTTATCAAAGAGACTGGCCAACTGCTCTGTCATTGCCCCGGCCAACTGTTCAACGTCAGTTATAGTCACGGCTCTTCGGTAATATCTAGTCACATCATGACCGATGCCAACAGCTATTAATTCTGTGATACGACTGCGCTCAATCATTTCTATTACATCTCGTAAATGTTTCTCTAGGAAGTTAGACGAGTTAACTGATAACGTAGAATCGTCTACGGGTGCCCCATCACTAATAACCATAAGTATTTTTCTGGCTTCTGGCCTATTTTTTAACCTTAGATGAGCCCATTCAAGGGCTTCTCCATCAATATTTTCTTTTAGAAGACCTTCTTTCATCATTAAACCTAAATTAGGTCGGGCTCTTCGCCATGGTGCATCAGCTGACTTATAAATAATGTGCCTTAAGTCATTTAGGCGTCCAGGTTGAGGACTTCGTCCATGCTCTAACCAAGTTTCTCTCGATTGGCCACCTTTCCAAGCTCTAGTAGTAAACCCAAGAATTTCAGTTTTTACTTGGCAACGTTCAAGAGTTCTAGCTAAAATGTCAGCGCAAATTGCTGCAATTGATATTGGACGACCACGCATTGAACCGGAATTGTCCAATAATAAAGTTACGCAGGTATCTTTAAATTCAGTATCTTTTTCGACCTTAAATGATAGTGGAGTCGTTGGATTGGAGACAACCCGCGCCAACCTACCGGCATCAAGGATACCTTCCTCAAGATCAAACTCCCAACTCCGGTTTTGTTGAGCTTGTAGCCTCCGTTGAAGCTTGTTTGCGAGCCTCGATACTGCGCCCTTTAGAGGTTCTAGTTGTTGGTCTAGATACGCTCTTAATCGTTCAAGCTCTATCGAGTCTGCTAGATCTTCTGCTCTGATTTCTTCATCAAAATTCGTAGAATAGACAGTGTAATTAGGATCAGCCGCTGAATGTGGTCGACTAGTTGGGGGTTCGGTTGGTGCGTCGCCCTCTGGTAGTTCTGTATCATCATCAGACTCTGACTCGGCCATGTCCTCTTGACTTGCGCTTCCCTGACTGGAATCCTGTTCGTCTTCCTGAAGTTGTTCACTGCTAGCGTCACTATCCTCGGAACCTTCTTGATTATCTTCATTATCATCATCTTGATTCTCTTGTTCAGATTCTGTGTCATTATCGCTTTGATCTTCTTGATTCTCTGAATCATCTGGATCGTTACCGAGTTGGTCTCCGTAACCTAGATCTTGAATTATTTTCCTAGTAAATTTTGCAAATTTCTTTTGATCATCGAGAACATTTTCTAAATCCCCTAGAGTATTTCCGGCAGACATCTCAATGAAGTCTTTCCAGAGTGTCATAACATTATTTGCAGCTTCTGGTAACTGACGTCCTGTCGCCAAGTGCCTAATAAGATACCCTGCGGCGACAGGTAATGGGACTTGTGAAGCGTCTTTAATGTCTCCATAGCCTTTTAATTTTGCTTCATTTTCAATTTTAACATCTATATTTCCGGCTGTTCCAGGCATAGATTTGACACCAATGGCTTCGCATCTTGCATTTTCCATGGACTCATAAAGCTCTTTAGCCATAGTCCCCTCTGGCTCATACCTAGACCCAGTAGATGAATTATGAAAACGTCTCCTCAATGCAAATGAGTCTGCCGTGCCGCGCGCTAATAAGACTTCTTCCCTAGTCAGCTTTCGTGATACTTGGGGTAAACGAACTTGGTCATTAACCATACCAGACGGATCGACAGAGAATGAGACTCCAAGCTCTGGGTCATTTGCCAAAGTCTTTGTAGCTTCTGCGAGAGCTTTTTTGAATGGATCAGCAGGATTTCTGTTATCGGGAGTATTAACCAAGACTCACAGAAGCTGCACTTTCTGGCAGTTCCTCGTCAAAACATCTCTGGTAAAATTCGGCAACTGTTTCACGTTCAAGCTCATCACATTTATTAAGAAATGATGTTCTAAAAGCGTAACCTACATCACCAAAAATTGTTGCATTGTGGGCCCAAGCAATAACTGTCCTTGGTGACATTACTGTGGAAAGGTCACCATTTATGAAAGCTGTCCTAGTTAAGTCTGCAACCGTAACCATTTGAGAGATTATTTTCTGTCCTTTTGGATCATCATAGTTTGCAGCTTTAGATAAAATAATCTTACATTCAGCGTCGTGGCTTAGATAATTTAAAGTTGCTACTAATGACCAACGATCCATTTGGCCTTGGTTGATTTGTTGTGTGCCGTGATAAAGCCCAGTTGTATCACCAAGGCCCACAGTATTTGCTGTCGAGAAAAGCCTAAAATATTTATGGGGACTAATAACTTTATTTTGGTCAAGTAAAGTTAATTTTCCATCAGTTTCTAGAACCCTTTGAATAACAAACATCACATCAGGTCTGCCTGCATCATACTCATCAAAAACTATAGCAGTTGGGTTACGAAGCGCCCAGGGTAGTATTCCCTCTTGGAACTCAGTTACCTGTACCCCTTCTTTAAGTTTGATTGCATCTTTTCCAATTAAGTCGATACGACTTATGTGGCTATCTAGATTTACCCGCACACATGACCAATTTAACCTTGCTGCCACTTGCTCGATATGGGTAGATTTTCCGGTTCCGTGGTATCCTTGTATCATAACCCTACGATTATGAATAAAGCCAGCTAAAATGGCTGTGGTAGTGTCTGGATCAAACTTGTAAGTTGAGTCAATATCTGGCACTCGTTCTGATTTTTCAGAGAACGCAGTAACTTTCATGTTACTCTCAAATCCGAAGACTTTGCTTACGTCAATTTCTTTTGTAGGCTTTGAATTTAAGTCAATACTTCCGTCGGCCATTTTTTTTCCTTTACCATGAAAAATGGAGTTTTACTTTGAAATGCAATAAATTAAAGGTAAGGGCAAGAGTAAGGTCCACAATTTAAATAACAAAGTATAACATTCTCTCTTTATGAGCCTTTTTTATTTACAGAATCGTTAAAAACGATATTTTCGTAGATATAATTACCCCTTGATGAAACTGTGATTAATTAGAAAAACGCCTACTATCTTTAATTTGATCCCACGCCCACACCACTTTCTGGAGTTGATCTTCGTCTGAACGATTACCCCCGTTCATATCAGGATGAAGATCTTTAATTAAGCCTTTATATAATGTTCTTAATTGTTGTTTACCCATGTTTGATTTGCCATTTAAAATTTCAATAGCCTGTCTTTCTGCTGGAGGCAATTTTCTACCTAAATCACCTGAGTTCTTACCCGGATTTTGAGTAGCATTAGCACCAAGAACAGCCATTGGGTCATCAACACCCAGGCGAGACCAGGCACGTTGCTCTACCCCCATTTTTAGTGGGGTGGTTGGGCGTTCCCAAACTCTGTCAGAGTCCATTTGTCGTTCCATCTCTTCCTGAGTGTGAGTTTCAAAAAAATTCCACTTCAGGTTGTACTCACGTATATGATCTTTGCAAAACCAGTAAAATTCATCAAGAATGTCAGGTGACTTTGGGGCTCTATATTTACCAGCCTCAGAACAATTTGGGACAGAACAGTTTCTCTGAGAGGTTTCAACAACACCCGACATCCCTCTACGGCCCTTTGCTCTCCTTTTTTTATCTGTCGAAACTGATATATCGAAGCCGAATGGATCGAATTTTGTCTGGTTAGCCATTTACTTACCTTTCCGAGTGGGAAAAGAGAGTGTAGTGTTTTATTCAGATAATTGAAGAGCAAAGATAGGTAAAAGATGAAAATAACTAAATTAATTGAAAAAAAACTTCGCGATAAGTTTAATCCAAGCTTTTTATCTGTCGTAGATGATAGTGATAGTCATAGAGGGCATGCTGGTTTTCGTGAAGGTGGTGAAAGCCATTTCAATATAGAGATCTCATCTGAACATTTCTTGACAAAAACTAGACTTGAAAGGCATCGGTTAGTTCATTCGGCGCTTGGTCCCGAGGTTATATCTAAAATCCACGCGTTAGCTTTAAAAATATCGATTTAATTTTTGATAAGATCGTTTAATAAACTCTATTACAGTACTAGCTTTTTTTGAACTAACTCGTTTACTAACTTAGGGTTAGCCTTACCTCCAGTTGATTTCATCACTTGTCCAACAAACCAACCCGCAAGTTTTGGATTTGCTTTTGCTTTTGTGACTTGATCTGGATTTTCTCTTATTATTATATCTAAGGCACTCTCTATCTCTGCGGAATTTGACACTTGCCGCATCCCTCTTTTATCAACAATTTCACTTGGACTACCGCCCTCAGTATATACTATTTCGAATAAATCTTTGGCTATTTTTCCAGATATCTCTGAACTAGTAATTAAGTCAATTATTTCTCCAAGCTGACTATGCGTTATTGGGCTATCAGTAATACTTTTATCAGTATCCCTTTTTAATCTGCCAAATAGTTCGTTAATAACCCAATTAGCAGAAAGTTTCTGATCTCTTCCTTTTGCCACTGCTTCAAAGTACTTACTGGTTTCTAGGTCAGCTGTTAAAACTCCTGCATCATAATCACTTAACATGTAGTCAGTAGCGAAGCGCAATCGCTTTTGGTCAGGGAGTTCTATTAAGTTTGAGGATATATCATCAACCCAATCTTGCCTTAAGTTTAGTGGTAGTAAATCAGGGCATGGAAAGTATCTATAATCATGGGCTTCTTCTTTTGAACGCATAGGTCGTGTTTCGCCTTTGTCTGGATCATATAACCTCGTTTCTTGAGAGATAGTTCCTCCCGATTCTAATATTCCAATTTGTCTACGTGCTTCAGTATCAATCGCCTGCTGAATAAACTTAAGAGAATTCATATTTTTTATCTCACAACGTGTTCCAAGATAAGAAAAATCTTGGAAGGTTTGGTATTTTTCATAATCTCCTGGCTTGCAAACTGATATATTGACATCAGCTCGTAAATTACCATTTTGCATGTTCCCGTCGCAAGTGCCTAAATAACGCATAATTTGTCTGAGTTTTGAGATATAGGCCGTGGCTTCTTCGGCGCTACGGATGTCGGGTTTACTAACAATTTCCATTAGTGCTACGCCCGTACGATTTAAATCGACAAATGATGTATTAGGATCCATATCATGTATAGATTTTCCTGCATCTTGCTCAAGATGAATTCGTTCAATACGTACAAGTCGTGCGACCCCAGGTTCTAAATTTACGAGCACCTCACCCTCACCTACTATCGGATGATAGAGTTGACTGATTTGATATCCCTGAGGTAAATCTGGATAAAAATAGTTTTTCCTATCAAATGCAGAGTACAAATTTATCTGAGCATTTAATCCTAACCCTGTTTTAACTGCCTGCGAAATGCACTCTTCATTAATAACAGGGAGCATTCCAGGCATGCCGGCATCAACGAAGGCCACGTTCGAATTTGGTTCAGCTCCAAAAAGTGTCGAAGCCCCTGAAAATAATTTTGCCTTAGATGCAACTTGAGCGTGAACTTCTAAACCAATTACAATTTCCCAATCACACTCTGCCCCAGAAATAGTGGTTGGTTCAGGGGATTCGTATGTTAAATCAAGCATTTATGGAATTCCTTTGTGCAGATGATTGTGAGTTATTAAGAATAAAAGGTAATAAGTTAAGTCTGCCCTTAAGTTTAGAATGGAGAAAGGCTTTATGCAATTAATTTTAAGGACTTAACCAGTATAAATGATATTTACCCTATCTCCCCCCAGAGATATCTAAGTTGGTGCCAGTGATATAGCTAGCCTCATCTGAAAGTAAAAAAAGAATAGCCTCGGCCACCTCTTTTGCTGTTCCCGCACGCTTAATTGGGACTAGTGGTGCCGAATCTATTGCTCTATTTGGAGCCCCCCCTTTAGCATGTATCTCCGTATCAATTATTCCAGGACGCACACCATTTACTCGGATACCTTCATTAGCGACTTCATCACTCAAGCCTTTGGTGACAATATCTAAAGCCGCCTTTGAGGCCGCGTAATCAACCCATTGATTTCCTGATCCAAGTCTGGCTGCTACGGAAGATACGTTCACTATAGCTCCACCAGCTCCTCCATACCTTTTAGACATTCTTAATACAGTCTCTTTTGCAACTAATATGGGTCCAATTAGATTAACTCCAAACATACGGTGTAAGCGTTCGAAGCTCATTTCATCTAATCGCGCAGTTTTATCTACAATGCCAGCATTATTAATTAAGGCGTCAATTCTGAACGAGCAATTATCTAATGTACTAAATATTCCGTTTATATCATTAAGGTCTGATAAATCACCTTGTAATACCTGAACTGAAACGCCCATTTCCTTACACTTTTTCTCTATAAGTTTTATGCCACTACTATTTGAATGATAATGAATTGCTAAGTTGTAACCTCTTTCTGCAGCAAGCAGTGCGCATGCAGCGCCAATTCCAGAGCTCGCCCCTGTGATGAGTATATTTTTTTTGTTCATTTTCAAAACTCCCTTTCTTGAATTTACAACAGAGATCACATTAGAATGCGTTCGATGATTTCATTTGTGTCTTTGCTTAAGTTCTTTTGATTTAGTATTCGATTTAACTGGGCTTTTATTAAGTTTTGCCTTTTTATATCGTAAATCTTCCAAGTGTCGAAGGCTGTACTCATACGCGCGGAGGTTTGAGGGTTTTTTTGATCCAGTTTAATGATCCAATCAGCGAGGAGCTCATAGCCTTGGCCTGATGGTTGATGAAAAGCGGCAGAGTTTGCAGTAAGTGACCCAAAAACTGCTCTAAATCTATTCGGATTGGTCATATCAAATAATTTATGTCCTGTTAGTGTTTTGACCGTTTCAAGAGCTTTTTCTGGGCTACTTTTTAGGACTTGGATTGCAAACCATTTATCCATGACCAACCTTTCACCCGACCACTGGTTGAAAAAATTAATAATCTCTTTTTCACCCTGATTACATTCAATTAAACAACCTAGGGCTCCTAACTGCTCTTGCATTGTGCTGGAGTTTTGAAACTGTTTGGTAGCTGTTACACCAGAATCTATCTTTGTGATAAGCTTTAATATCGTAGCTCGAAGTGCTCTCTTGCCGTCATCTCTTGCATTAGATTTGTAGTTTCCAGTTACAAAGTTATTTGAATAGATCTTTGATAAGTAGGGTTCTAACTTTAGAGCCAGTAAGTGCTCTAGCTCTTTTATGGATAAATAAATTTTAAGTGGATCAAGAGTTTCACCGATTAAAAGAACCTCTTTGGCTAGTTCGCCTTGAGTAGGTAGCTTAAGCATTAATGACTTTAATGCCGGTTCGATACTATCATTAATTACAATATCCTTGATTGCATCAAGATAGATTGTTTCTATTTTTTCTGACGAGTTAGTTGCTGATAATAGTACTTTTTGACTTAAGTACCGACTTGCTTCCCATCTGTTAAAAGGATCAGTGTCATTTTTTATAAGTAACGCGTACTCTTCGTCTGGTCTCGTATGATTCAGATGCACCGGAGCAGAAAACCCTCGTAGCAATGAAACTATAGGTTTTGAGTCTAACTTTTTGAACTCAAACTGTTGAGTTGTTTTATCTAACTCTAAAACCGTAGTTGATAAAATTTCCTTACCTTTAGTGTCAAGAAGCCCTATGGCAACTGGTAACAGCATTGGGTTTATAACGGAACAGTTTTTAGAACCTCGTTGTGTAAGTTTTAGTGTATAACACCCTGAGTGAAATTTTTCTTCCACTTTGATTTCTGGAGTACCAGATTGAAGGTACCAGAGTTTAAATTGAGTTAGATCACGCTTAGTTATATCTTCAAAACATTTTAACCAATCTTCGATTGTGCATGCCTCACCGTCATGTCGTGAAAAATATAAATTGACTGCCTTGTAATAGTTTTCTTTACCAACAAGAAGTTGAAGCATCCGTATTATTTCAGCGCCTTTTTCATAAATGGTAGAAGTATAGAAATTGTTAATCTCAATGAAGCTATCAGGGCGAACGGCGTGGGCTAGAGGGCCACTATCTTCCCTGAATTGTGTTGACCGAAGATCTAATACATCAGTAATACGTTTGACTGACTCTGATCTAATGTCTGAAGTAAATTGTTGGTCACGAAACACAGTTAAACCTTCTTTAAGGCACAATTGAAACCAGTCTCGACAAGTAACCCTATTTCCTGTCCAGTTGTGGAAGTATTCATGAGCGATGATTGATTCGATACGTTCGTAGTTTTGGTCTGTAGAAGTTTCTGGTGATGCCAAAACTGCTGAAGAGTTAAAAATATTTAGGCCTTTATTTTCCATTGCCCCCATGTTGAAATCGTCTACTGCAACTATATTAAAAAGATTAAGATCATACTCTCTTTCGTAAGTAACCTCATCCCATTTCATAGCCTTTTTTAATGCGCTCATAGCAAATTCGCATTTACCCTCATCCCCTGATCTAACCCATATATTCAAATCAACATTGAGACCGGATCTACTTTTATATTGATCTGAGTATTTAACTAAAGCTCCGGCAACTAAAGCAAATAGATATGATGGTTTTGGCCAAGGATCATACCATTCTGCAAAGCCTGGACCAGAGTCAATTAAGTTACCGTTTGAAAGTAAAATGGGTTCCGTACTTTCAATTCGCACTTGAAATTTTGCCAAGATATCTGGTCGATCGGGATAGTAAGTTATTCGTCTGAAACCTTCCGCCTCACATTGCGTTGTATACATACCATTAGAAATATATAGACCTTCCAGACGAGTGTTTAAATCAGGTTGAATTTCTACCTTTGATTCCCAAACAAAGGGTCCTTCGGGGACCCTGCAGGTCAAACCATTTTCTGTCAAAGTAGGTGATATTGGGATCCCATCAATCGTAGCCCAAATAAGTGATAACTCTTCCCCCATAAGAACAAAAACCTTATTTGAAGAGAAGGAGTTCGGTTTAAAGTTAATTTTACTCGTTACCGTTGTTATTGAGGGAGAAAGTTTGAATGTTAACTTAACATCATTTATTAAAAATGCTGGTGGTTCGTAATCTTTTAAGTAGATCACTTTGTTTTGTTGGGTTGGCATATTATTATTATTCCTAACGCGATAAAATATTTACTCAATTTATCTTTGCAATTGTTTTAAGGTGTTTATAGGAGCATAGTAAGTGTCAAAATAAATTGTTTTTTTTGAAGTAAATGCACTTAAAAAGTCTTGAGGTAGTAATCTACTTTAAGTTTATATAAGTAAAATTTTAGAAAATTTTTTAATAAAAAGGATAAGAAATGGTAGAATTAACACTTAATAAGGCCAGAGTGATTGTGCGTAACGCTATTAAGAAGGGTAGAGAGTTAAATCTTAAGCCTTTATCAGTGGTAGTATTAGATTCCGGCGGTCATGTAATAGCTTTTGAGAAGGAAAATTATGCGAGTCCTGGACGCTTTGATATTGCTAGAGGAAAGGCATATGGTTCAATTATGTTAGGGATGTCTGGAACCGCTCAAATGGCCAGAGCAGAAGCACAGCAGTACTTTATGAGTGCTGTAAATGGTTTATTTGGTGGTAATGTGATACCTGTTCCAGGAGGGGTCTTAATTAAAAATAAAAATGAAAGGGTAATCGGAGCGGTAGGGGTTACTGGAGATAGCTCTGATAATGATGCGATCGTAGCAATGCATGGTGTTACTTTTGCTGGATTTTCTGGAGATGTGTGAGGATTAATTTTTAATTAGAGGTTTATAAACATATTTAATTTTATGTTGTATAATTAGTATAAATATCTTTTATAGGCGTAGATAGTTTTTTTTGAGGGATAAGTTAATGGCCCGGCCAATAGTTGGGATAATCGGTAATACAGCTGTCGTGAACAACCAATATGAAGTTGATGGTAGTGGTAAGATGAACTCAGAAGCAATTTCGATTGCTTCTGGGGCGGTGCCTCTGATTTTTCCAGCCAACCCTGCATTATTAGAAGTGAACGAATTGTTAGCAGTTTGTGATGGTTTTTTGTTAACTGGAGGCAGACCAAATGTGCACCCTGAAGAGTATGGAGAATCTGAAACGGAAGCACATGGTGATTTTGACAGGGAGAGAGACTCGATAGCCTTGCCTTTAGTTAGAGCATGTGTGGAGAGAGGTCAGCCTATTTTTGGGATTTGCAGGGGGTTTCAAGAGGTAAATGTTGCTATGGGAGGATCGCTCCATCCAGAGATTAGGGATCTTCCTGGGAGGATGAATCATCGAATGCCACCTGATGGGACAATAGAAGAAAAGTTTGCTCATCGACATGAAGTAACATTTACAGATGGTGGCCCATTCCATAAGTTACTTGGCACAAGCAGGGTGTACACAAACTCTCTTCACGGACAGGGTATTAAACAGCCCGGTTCAAGGGTATGTATTGATGGGTACTCTGGTGACAAAACGCCAGAAGCTATATTTATAAAAGATGCCCCGGGTTTTACATTATCTGTTCAGTGGCATCCAGAATATCGTGCTAATGAGGATTCAACCTCACAGATTTTATTTTCAGCTTTTGGTGAAGCTTTGAACGGTTGGAAAAGTAATAAATAGTTTTGATCTTAGGATGGGTATATTATGCGTATTGAAAATTTAAAAAAGAGAATGAAAAACCAGGAACCTTTATTAGGAACCTTTATCAGAACTCCATCAATCGAAATAGTAGAAATTTTGGCAGAAACTGGTATTGATTTTGCCTGTTTAGATGCTGAGCACTTTGCATTTGATCGATCACGGATGGACGCTTGTCTAGCAGTTGGTAGAGCGTTAGATTTTCCCCTTTTAGTTAGGACATCAAATTCTAGCCATTCAGAGATTTTAAAAGTTTTAGATAGCGGTGCTACTGGGATTGTTGTGCCTCATGTCGATTCCGTTATTAAAGCGGAAGAAATAGTTAAGGGTGCACATTATGGAGCAGGGGGAAGAGGTTATGCGGGTGGAACTAGATCAGCTGGTAGAACCTCAAAACCTATGTCTGATGTTATAGAAAAAGCTAAAAAGAGAACAATCGTAGTTGCACAAATTGAGGAAAAATCTGGTGTTGATTTCATTGAAGATATTGCATCTGTTAGTGGACTAGATGCAGTTTTTCTTGGTCCATCTGACTTATCCCTTTCATATGGAGAAACGAATTTAGATTCTCAATTTTTGATAGATGCGATGATAAAAGTCGGCGCTGCTGCTGTTAAAAATAAGATAAATTATATTACATTTATAACGGACTTAGCGAAGATAAAAGACTGGAAAAAATATGGTTTCACTACATATGTACTTGGATCAGAACAGGCTTGGATTATGAAAAGTGCGCTTGAAGCTGTTGAGACCTTTCAAAGTACTGAATGAAAAATTGTCAACTGTGAGAGTTTTAGTTGAAAATTATTTTTGATACCTGTGTTTTATATCCAACCGTACTTAGAGAAATTTTATTAGGTGTTGCTGAAATGGGCCTTTATAAACCGGTATGGTCAACGCGTATATTGGATGAGTGGACTCACGCATTTAGGAAGAAAAATTCTTCTGGACAAGACACTATTTTGGCCCAGATAGCATTATTGAATTTCCATTGGCCAAATTCTTTAGTTCAGGATTATGATCTTGATGTTCGTAGCTTATGGTTGCCAGATGAGAATGACATTCATGTATTAGCTTCTGCAATATCATCAGATGCTGAAGCTATTTTGACTTTGAATCGAAAGGATTTTCCAAAGAAAATATTAAAAGACTTTGGTATTGTTAGATATAGCCCAGATGAGATGTTAAGGGGTTTATGGATTGATAATTCGGAAATTATTTCAAAGGTGGTTATAAATGCATTTGAGTTGGCAAAGCAGAATATGGAAAGCAAACTAACATTGAAGGCAGTTTTAAAGAAATCCTATTTACCAGGCCTAGGAAAACTGATGGCATAGGCTTTACTTTTTCCATTTCTGTTCATTCTTTTTTATAGCTCTTATCCTCTCAGATGTTTTTGGATGGCTAAGAAGCCACGCAGGTGCACCAGTGCCTGAGGTATTTGTAAGTTGTTCAAGCTTTTCAAAAAGTGTTATCTGTGGATCAATCCCAATACCAGACTTTATTAATAATGCTGATGCATAGGCATCTGCTTCGTACTCATCACTGCGAGAAAGCTTTGCAAACAAAAGCTTGGTTATTGTACTGGCAATCCAAATGCCTAACCCTGGTATAAGCCTTCCAAAAAAAGATGTTAGTATTACGCGTACTACGTTCTGACCAGAAAAATCAATTAAGCGTCGACGAGTATGACCAAGGGCGACGTGCCCTATTTCATGAGCAATTACAGTTGCGAGCTCAGCCGCAGAAATTTCACCAGAGTGGTATTTTTGTATAAACCCCCTGGTAATAAATATTCTGCCATCTGGGGCTGCCAGACCATTAACTATTGGAATTTCATAAACATTTACTCGAATTTTTGGTAGATCAAGCGCTTTTGCCATTCTATTATTAAGAACCTCAAGAGCCTCATCTTCCAGCTTAATTGATTTACTGTTTAGGGCACTTTTAGTTTTCCAAGCAGAGAATTTATAGGAAATTAAGGCATATAAAATAGCTAATAATATAGGTGAAAGTTGGATCATGACTTCTTATAACATCTCAGTTAGTTCAACTTCTACCAAAATATAATATAAAACTATATTTTTGAGTAAGTGAGTAATATCATTTAACTATTTGCTTAGTACCTGCATACCATTCTCAATCCCTTTTAAAGTCATTGGAACCATTCGGGTGTTACCAAAGATGTGTTGGATCATTTGTACGGATTGAGTATGTTTCCAATATTTTTCAGGTAATGGGTTAATCCAAAGGTTTTTTTCCCAGGTATCTTTAGCCCGCTTCAACCAAACCTCACCCGACTCTTCGTTATAATGTTCGTTGGCTCCACCAGGGTATACTATTTCGTAGGGTGACATTGATGCGTCTCCAACAAAAATGCATTTATATTCACTTCCATAAGTTCTCATTATTTCATTCGTGCTAATCTGTCGGTCCCATCGACGTTGATTCTCTTTCCATACCCCCTCATAAAGGCAGTTGTGAAAGTAGAAATATTCTAGATGTTTGAATTCTGTTTTTGAGGCAGAAAATAGTTCTTCAACAGCTTTGACGTGAGGATCCATTGAGCCTCCAACATCTAAAAAAAGTAAAACCTTTACAGCATTTTTCTTTTCTGGTTTTGTTTGTATGTTGAGATAACCGTTTTTTGCGGTAGATTTAATCGTTGAGTCAAGATCAAACTCTTCAGACGCACCATTTCGAGCCCAGCGGCGAAGTCTTCGGAGTGCCATTTTTATATTTCTAGTACCTATTTCAATGTTATCATCAAAATTTAAGAACTCCCGCTTATCCCATACTTTTATTGCCCTTTGATGACGGGATTCGTTCTGCCCAACTCTAATTCCTTCTGGATTATACCCGTAGGCTCCAAATGGTGAGGTTCCAGCGGTGCCTACCCATTTGCTACCCCCCTGGTGGCGCCCTTTTTGTTCTTCAAGCCTTTTTTTTAGGGTCTCCATTAATTTCTCAAAACCACCTTGTGATTTCACTAGATTTTTTTCGTCTTCAGACAGATGTTTTTCTGCTAATTTTTCTAACCAATCTTTTGGTAATTCAATTGCATCTAAGACTTCTTCGACAGAAATATTTTCAAGACCATTAAATGTTTTAGAAAAAACTCTATCAAACTTATCAAGATTTTTTTCGTCTTT
>CAJIZW010000108.1 GCA_905181985.1 uncultured Paracoccaceae bacterium
CACTCGAATTTTTTCCTATCTCCTGCTCCACATGTTTATTACTGGCTTTCATTATCTTTCCTCTATAAAAACTTGTTCACACAACAATAAATTAAAAAACTTTTTGTATCAATTCTTATATTCTTCACCAGCTTTTTTATTATTGTAATAGCCTCTAAAAGCAATAAAGGTCTGTATCAAGTTGGCTATAACGAAGGCGTATAAATCTACAAAAACAAAGATTGCTGCCCCAGAAAACCTGCTAACGCCGGTTAGGATATAACCATTTAATCTTGTCTCGTGTTTTACAGAGCTAACAAAATACAAACTCATGACACTAAGAAATAAAATTACCCACTGCCCATATTGTAAAAAATTTTCAATCATAAATTTATCTCCTTAAATTATTTTTTCTTAGCCTTTGTAAGGCCTGGTATCAATTTTCATATTCAAAAACTTGGCATGTTTTTTATCAAAATCTTCACAATCTTTATCGTATGATTGCCCGCGGATTCCACCCCGAACCGCTGCAGGTTCTACCGATCGATAAAAATCCTTCCAACTCTCAGGTAACTTTATGGAATCTGGTGGGGCTAACCATAGCCTATAAAGGCAACGTTTTTGAGATTCACTTTTAAAATCTGTGTAACTTGTTCTTGAATGAAACATTTTGTAGTTATTTAGAATTTGCATATCACCAGGTTCAAGATACATCGTATACATTAACTCCGGTCGTCTGAGAATTTCATCTAACACATCCATTGTTTCTCTTTGGGCTGCGGAAAGTTTTGGAACTCCTTCAAGATTTTGTGCGGATTGAACTCTGTTACGATTCCAATTACAGAATAAACTCCCATCCTCTTCTTCAAATAAAGGTAATCCATAGAAGGATGTTTCATCAGAAGATTGTTCATTTTGACGACTAAAATAAAAATACTGATAAGCTATTTCTGCTAAATCTGGACGCTCTTTAATAAGGTAGTTTTGAGCTGTTATGCCACTCGATATCATACTTTGACCACCTAATTTTGCCTTGTTATAGCAAGTTAGAGTTGTTAAATCTGCTACATCCACGTGAAAATCTAGTTTAGCGTTTGATGAATAACCTCGTCCGTTTGCTGCCCGATAATTTGTTCCAATATTGCGGACGGCAGAAATATATTGTGAAGTTAATCCCTGGGGACGAGCCACTCCTGCTCTAAGACCGATGGCCCAACTCAAAAGTCTAAATTCTTCATGACTTAGATCCTCACGAGGCAACCCTTTGACGATAGCAAGACCTTTTCCGTGAAGAGCTTCCGAAAGAGCTTTAGCTATGGTGTTCCAGCTAGATCCAAAATCAAATTCATCGGGGGAATAGTCAAATAAGTTTCTACCCTCTTCAAATACGGATTTAATTGAAGCGCTAAGTAGTCTTTTCTCTGCGTTGGTAATCGTAAAAACCCAGTCATTATTTAATTTTAGGTGACTGGCTTCCCAGGATGCCGGGGTCTTAAAGTTATTCATTTCCTAGATACAAACAACCATTACCTCTCGTTAGTTATCCTTCTTTGTCATCCTGCCTAGGACTCCTTTATCTTTAAGTTCTTTTTCCATCTTCAGAACTTTTCCAAGTGCCGCCAAACCAAAAATAAAACCCATGATTCCTAATGCTTCCATCTTATCTCTCCTATGTTGTTAATACTTTTCTCCGTCTTCTCTAGGCTGAAAAAATTTTACCATTTCTTCTTCTGAAGCTTTATTAATTTCTTTTCTAGAGAGTATATTTTCAAAGTGAGATCTTAGTGAGTCATCCCATGCAGGATGAGATAAGATATAAAAAATATTTTCTTTTATAGCTTCATAAACGATGTCCGCAACTTCTTCGGGTTTTTTGCCTTGTCTTAGCATGGCAGACATAATCTCTGCTCCCACTGGTGGTACAACTTCTTCTGATTTACCCAGATGATTAGGTCTATTTCTCTCAGAATTATCTATGTTCGTGTCAACAAAACCCGGACATAACACTGAAGCATTTATTTTTGCTCCTCTGGCTACAAGATCTCTGCTCAAGGCTTCAGTGAGTGCCATAACAGCATGCTTACTAACACCGTAAGTTCCTGCACCTGGCATTAAGCCTGCTAAAGAAACTGTTGTAACGACATGCCCTTCTTCTCCGTGCTCAAGCATGTGAGGAATGAAGGCCTGGAGGCCATGTAATACAGCTTGGTAATTAACTCCCATAACCCAATCCCAATCGTTTTTATCAATTTCCCATATTGCTTTGTTACCTGAATTAGCTCCTATTCCTGCGTTATTGCACAAAATATGAATATTTCCATATTCTTCATTCGCTTTTGCGAATAATTCTTCAATTGATTCTTCAACCAGCACATCCGTTTTAATTCCTATGACTCTATGCTGATACTGTCTAAGATTTTCTACTGTTTTTTCTAGGGCCTCTTCTTCTATATCTGCCAGAACTACTTGCATCTTTTCTTTGGCAAATTTCTCTGCCAAAGCCTTTCCTATTCCGCTTGCTGCGCCAGTAATGACAGCTGTCTTTCCTTCAAAATTTTTCATGTATTCTCCTTATTCTCCCTGAATATTAGCCAGTAGCTTACTTAAACTTTTTTCTCATGTTCATAACTGCTTCAAAACCAGGTTCTGCCATTTTTTATCCCTTAATGAATATCTTATTCTTATTGCTTTTTCTCTTAATAATTCTATTAACGAGCTGTGCTAGCGCTTCTATTAAAAATAAATAGTTGCCTAACTTTAAACCCTTGACGCATACTTATCATCTTGTTTTTGATTGTTTGAAATAAGCGGTAATAAATAGTAGATATAACTGGAGACGCCATGGTCAAACAAATACCATCTTCTGCTCAAGTCGTCATTGTTGGCGGTGGCGTCATTGGTTGTAGCGTTGCCTATCACCTAACCAAGTTAGGAATAAAAGACATTGTATTATTGGAGCGCAAACAATTAACTTGCGGTACAACTTGGCATGCGGCTGGCTTAGTGCCAACCTTGCGAGCTAATTACAGCATGTCTATGTTAGCTAATTACAGCGCTAGTTTGTATGAAACCCTAGAAGCTGAAACGGGTCAAGCCACCGGCTATACTCGTAATGGCTCAATTACTGTCGCCACCAACAAGGAGCGTTTTTCAGAGTTAAAACGTGGAGCGTCTATGGCTAGAGTGGCGGGTTTCCCGTGCGCTATTATTGATCCCGAACAAGCTAAAAGTCTTTGGCCCCTCTTGAACATCAATGACGTTATTGGTGCGGTTCATCTGCCAAACGATGGTATAACTAACCCTGTTGATTTAACGCAAGCATTGGCCATTGGTGCGCGAAAAAGCGGCGCACAAATCTTCGAGCATACTAAGGTGCTGGATATGAAAATCAATGACGGCAAAGTAGCTGGCGTTATCACAGAGAAGGGTGACATAGATGCCGAATACGTAGTCAACTGCGCAGGCATGTGGGCCCGCGAATTTGGTAAAAAAGCGGGGGTAAATGTTCCACTTCACGCCGCTGAACATTTTTACGTGGTCACTGAGCCTATCAAAGGCTTGGGTCACGGATTGCCCACTTTGCGCGATATGGATGCCTACAGTTATTTTAAAGAAGATGCTGGAAAATTATTGGTCGGCATATTTGAGCCTGATGCCAAACCTTGGGGAATGAACGGCATTCCTGAGAATTTTTGTTTCGATGAGCTGCCAGAAGATTTAGATCATATGATGCCGTACTTGGAAATGGCGATGCACCGTGTGCCTCAATTGGCAGAGAGTGGTTTGCAAGTTGTCTTTAACGGTCCAGAATCATTTACTCCAGATGATGCATACCACCTTGGTGAGGCACCTGAATGTAAAAATTACTTTGTTGCCGCTGGCTTTAATTCTGTGGGTATTCAATCCGCCGGAGGTGCTGGTAAGGTATTGGCAGAGTGGATTCAAAAAGGACACGCCCCTCAAGATTTATGGGGTGTCGATATCCTACGCAATATGCCATTTCAGAACACCCAGCGCTATCTAGAAGCACGAACCACTGAGACATTGGGGCTTTTATATGAAACGCATTTCCCTTTTAAACAATACAAAACGGCGCGCGGTGTTCGCCGTTCAGTGTTGCACGACAAACTTGCATTAATGGGAGCCGTGTTCGGTTCAGAAAGCGGTTGGGAGCGCGCAAACTGGTTTGCTAACGAAGGGCAAACTCCTGAATATAAATTGTCGTACAAGCGACAAAATTGGTTTGAGAATAATAAGGCTGAACACGAAGCGGTGCGTAACAATGTGGGTGTGATTGATCAAAGCTCATTCTCAAAATACCAAGTAGAAGGCCCTGACGCTGAAGCGTTTCTAAATCAAGTATGTTCAAACAATGTGGCTGTACCGATTGGTAAGATGGTCTACACGCAATTCTTAAATAGACGAGGAGGTATTGAAGCAGATGTCACCGTCACTCGTGTTGCAGAAGATAAGTTCTTGGTCATATCTGGCGTGGCATGCCAAACACGTGACATGAATTGGTTACGACGAAATAAAGATGATAACCAAATGGTTACTATCAATGATGTGACGTCAGCCTATGCGGTGGTAACCGTTATGGGTCCAAAGTCTAGAGATACCTTAAGCAAGCTAACTCAAGCCGATATGAGCAATGAGGGTTTTCCGTTCGCAACGTCGCGCGAAATTGATATGCAATATGCCATTGTGCGTGCTTCTCGGATCACTTACGTTGGTGAACTGGGCTGGGAGCTCTACATCCAGACTGAATACGCACCAAGCGTATTTGAGGCTGTGTTAGAAGCTGGGGCTGAATTTGGGATCAAACCCTATGGCTATCACACGATGAACTCACTTCGCATAGAGAAGTGCTACCGTCATTGGGGACATGATATTACCGATGAAGATACCTCACTAGAAGCAGGCCTGGGGTTTGCAGCAGACTTTAACAAACCAAATGGTTTTACCGGGAAGGAAGCGCTACTTGCACAAAAAGAACAGGGTCCATTAAATAGGCGTTTGGTTGCATTTTTGTTTGAAAATCCCGAGCCGCTTTGTTATCACGAAGAACCTATTTGTGCTGACGGAGAGATTGTTGGTCGCGTAACTTCAGCAATGTTTGGTCATACTGTTGGAGCGACGGTTGCTATGGGGTATGTTGAAAACCAAGAAGGTGTTACTAAAGATTGGTTGGAAAGTGCTAATTTCGAAATAGAAATCGAATGTGAGCGCTACAAAGTAACGCCATCATTGAGTCCGTTCTATGATGCAAAAATGACGCGTATAAAATCATGAATCACATGGAGAATAAATCCTTTTAAATAAAGAGCCCAAATCTCTTCAACTTAAAGATGCTAACTTAGCAGTTAAGTTAGGAATTTAACGAATACCTTAACATTATGAAAACGGAAGCTTCTAAAGAGAATCTGGCGCTGGAAGGTAAAATTGTTCCTACATTTTTTAAGTATTTAGTACCCTCCATGCTCAGCTTAATCGCGATGACCTCAGCATCCCTAGTGGATGGGATTTTTATAGGTAACTATGTTGGTGTTACCGCCCTAGGGGCAATCAATCTGACGATTCCTGTAACTGCATTGCTGTTTGGGTTTGCAATGATGCTCTCCGTTGGTGGTTCAGTTCGTGCAGGTAAGTATTTAGGAGAAAAGGACTACGCAGCAGCATCCTCAATTTTTAGTAAGACTTTGATTTTTGTCGCTGGCTACGGTGTGTTGGCAATCTCTTTAGGGCTATTTTTCGAGTTAGAGCTTTTTGCTGGCCTCGGTGCCAAAGAGGAACTGTTTCCTATCATGAGTGAGTACTATCGGGTGATCCTGCCATTTCTTTTGGCACAGTTCATCGTAATAGTGATGTATTTTTTTATTCGTTTGGATGGGTTTCCCAATCTTGTCGCTGTCGCACTAACTGTGGGCGCCCTAGTAAATATACTTTTGGATTATTTGTTCATTGGAGTACTAGATTTTGGATTGCGTGGCGCAGCGTTTGCGACGGGTATCTCTCAGGCGCTTCCCATGTTGGTTATGATGGCTTATTTCATTAGTCCAGATAGAACAATGAAATTTAGTGTTAGGCAAAAAGACTGGAGGGAAGTACTTCAAGCTGCCTACAATGGCATCTCTGAGTTTATTAATGAGATCTCAGGCGGCATCATCATCCTTATCTTCAATTGGATGCTGTTACAGCGTTTTGGGGTGGTGGGCGTGGCGGCGATTACTGTCGTGAACTATGTCTTGATGCTGGGTTTTATGATGTTTTTTTCAATCTCTGACACGATACAGGTGATGGTTTCCCAAAATTTTGGAGCACGCAATGCTCTGCGTATGGTGGCGTTCTTGAAGACGGCTTGCATCAGCATATTTGCCTTGAGTTCTATTTTTATAATAATTATTTTGAGTTTTAGTGAACCCCTTATCTCTATTTTTGTTAATGGTGAGGACAGCGAGGAGATGGTCGCCATGGCCTTAGATTTTGTTACCTATGTTTGGCCCGTATTTTTGTTCTCGGGCACAAACATGCTGATTTCAGGATACCTGACAGCCATCCATCTGCCGTTTCAATCTGGCTTGGTTGCCTTGTGCCGCAGTTTGGTTTTTCCAACGGCATTTTTGATTATTCTTTATCTGCTTGTTTCTGATTATCGATTTGTTGCTGCCATTCCATTGGCTGAGTTCGCTGCTTTTACGATAGCCCTTGTATTTTTTTTCCAGCACTTACCAGAAAAAGCTGTCCGGGATATTAGATAATTATCAAATAAATAGTTTTAGAAAAGCCTTCATAAGGAACTTAAAATTTACTCAAGAAAATTATTACGGATTGCATCCATCTGCTCTTGTGTAACCCCGATTTCCTTTAGGTATAAAACGGCACTGCCCCACTTCGATTCCACGCCATCCAAAAAATCTTTCAAAGCCTCTTCCGGAACCCCAGCTGCAGCGATCATGCTTTTCCTATCATAACCCTCAGGATAACCAACTGTACTTTCAATGAAGTCAGCCTGTCTTTCAGTATCAAGATTAGTCAGTAAATAATCTGCTTCTATCAAATCACGACTTACACCTAAAATTGATAATAAAAAAGCCGTTGAGACACCAGTTCGATCTTTGCCTGCCGTACAGTGCAAAACCACAGGTAAATTGTCTTCTTTAGCTAAAATTTTAAATAATCTTAACCAGGAGGCAGGGCCAAACTCTAAATAACCCAAATACCTCTTACCTGAAATAGCTGTATCACCCACCAATCTACTTAATTGATCACTCCCTCCTTCAGGGATAACGGCAATATTTATGTAGTTAGCACCCATAGACTCTAAAGGCCCCCTTCCTTGGTCAAGAACCTCATCGGGCTTACGTAAATCAATTTGCATTGAAATATTAAGATCAGATAACTGCGTAAGATCCTGATCACTCATTCTATCCTGTCTTCCGGCACGAAAGTAAAGACCGCTTTTCACTCTCTTGCCGTCTTTATTAAGGTACCCTCCTATGTCTCTAAAGTTAAAACAACCTTCAAACGGGTAATGTCTTTCTAAGTAGTCGTTAATCATATTTTTTTATTATTTATTAGCAGTTTGTCCAAGTTTTTTTATATTGGTACCTGCTTATAAATATTTATTGGGTTAGTGTATTCGAGCACCTTGTTGGAGCAAGTTTTTTTGTACTTTCTGAATATCAACATCCGCGACATCAACATCCATCTGGATTGAAACAGCAGCAGCAACGCCTGCGCCTTGACCATTAACTGCACAACACATCATATTGCGCACCGCAGCATGGGAACCTTTGTCACCGCCTGCGCATCGGCCAGTGACCAGTAAATGTTCGACGCCTTTGGGCAGCATAGCTCTATAGGGCAATTGAAAGTAGCGACCGGTAGTGGGTAAAACAAGAACACCATAGCCATCAATAAATTCCGGAAATATGCCAATACTGTCATCGAATTTAGCCTCTTGGTGGACATCCTGAGCAGTCATATTGTAAACAGCATCAATTTTTCTTGTGTCCCTGACTCCCAGAGTCATACCAAAATTTCTTAATTTAGCATCCTCACAACCTGGATTGTATTTTTTCAGCGCCTCTATGGCCAACATGGCTTGTCGACGACCCTCCATCTCTCCTTTTGTAAGGTGATCTGGGTTGGTTGCATCAAGTCCGGCTAAATGGATTATGTTTAAATAACTAAGGTCACCTTGCTCACTTATGGCACCCCAAGTCCCGGTAATGGTAGTTAAATTCTCCGGAATTAATCCAGATTTTATGGCTTTTTCAAACGGCTTTTTTAGATAGGGAGAAAATAATGCATCCTCTTTTCCAGATGTTTTCATTCCCCAACCGGGGCCAAACCAATCACTATAGGTGTGCGGATCAGATTTAACGTCTTCAATAAAACGAGTTTTATCAACACCATTCATCGAGAACATAACTGAGGCGGCCATCATTTCTTCCACTGGTGTTTTATGAACAATCGCTCCGGCTCTATGAGCAATGTCCGCATCTCCCGTAGCATCGATCACGCGCTTTGCTAAGATTGCCTCGCGACCCGCCTTGCTCTCAACTACAACGCCTTTGATGACATTATTTTCAACAATAGTTGCCACCATGGTTCTATGTAACATAGGCGTAATACCAGCCTCTTCAACTAAAACATCAGCAACATATTTGAATGCTTCACCATCAATTGCGTGACTGTTGGATTGAGGTTCGGGGTTGGATGCACCCATAGATTTTGCTCGTTCTTCAAACTCTATACCAATACCTTCACTATCGACGGTTTTATCATGGCGATACCAGGCAAAGCCTTCGACACCCACCTGGGTGAGATTACCTCCGAAGCAGCCATAACGCTCGAGCAAAGTAGTTTCTGCACCGGCTCTAGCTGAAGCAATCGCTGCAGCTAATCCTCCCGGACCACTCCCAACAACCAACACTTCTGTACGATGGATGACTGGTGTTTCACGCGCTAGTTCATTGATAGTTTCCATACATGCCCTTCTTAGTTCTTACAAGTATATCGCCGTCCCTTATAGACTTCATCTTTAATATCATGAGCTATTTCTACATTTTTTACCGCTTAACATCTCTTTGAATAAGTCTAACTGACTTTTATTTAAACTCCGACTTGTCCACCAAATTGCATGTTCATTTATGCCTCGCTTATTATCAATGACCAGTCCCCACATCGGCGCAATTTGATTTGGGATCATTGAGTAGCGAACATCTGTAACAAGATTTTTTTCTTCGTCATAGCCCAAATAGTCCTGCGAGAACCAACGAAATCTCTCAATATCTTTTCTTTGCTGGCTATCCTTGTTCAGGCTGGGGAGATGGTATTGATAGTCGAACATTTTAATATTCTCTCCCAAACACCAAGTTGGTGATTGAACTATTCGAATTGCATCAACATAAAAAGTTTCTTCATGTAGATAAATAGACTTCCATAAAATTATATTTCCAAAAGATGGCTTAAGAGTTAAGCGCTCAGGATTATGCCCTCTTGTTTCGGCTAGTTCGTGCGCTGCAGATAAGGCTCTTTCATATTGAACGAAACCCAAAGACAAATAAAAAACAATCCATCCAATTGCAAAAAAACTAAATGTCCTTTTACTTGTTTTTATTGCAGTTCCAACAAGAATTAAAGTAGGAATTGTAAAGAGCGGATCAACTATAGATATATTATTCCAAGTTACCCGCTCGTTCGAGAACGGCCAAAAAAGTAGAGTTCCGTAAGAGGTACATGCATCAAGTATTCCGTGCGTTGCATATCCCAGAAAACAGGCCACATAGACAGTCTTTAGACTCATGGACTTCTTAACCAGAGGAAAGATAAGAAGAGCAACAATCAAAGAGCCGAAGGGAATAAAAAAAAGTGAGTGAGAGAACTGCCTGTGGTATTCAAGAAATAAAATTGGATCCGTTGATGACCGGATCAAAACGTCTAAATCAGGAGCCAATCCTGCAAGAAAACCAATAATACTAATCCTGAGGATATTGTTCTTGTTAGCAGTGGACTGTGCGAAGGCTGCGCCAACTGTTCCTTGAGTTATTGGATCCATCTTGATTCAGTAAAATAGTGGTTGATTAGGTTTCAAATTAATAAAGTATTAATCAAAGCAATGCAAAAAACATCTATACAACTTTCTCATAAAACTGTTCTCTTAATTCTTCAACGCTTGTAGGTTTTCCAGAATCTACAAAAGAAATACTTTCTAAAATTTCTATCAACTCGTTCTCTGTCTCGCCAATGACACAAGGAAATCTATAATTTTTTTCTAGAATGTATTTAGGAATTTCATTTCGATGCAGCACTTTTACTTTGTATTCTTTTTTTAGTTCCTTTATAAATTTTAACCATTCAAATCTAACAAAGATTTTGCCGTGTGAAAGATCACATAGTTCACATGTGCTTTGTTCATTTAAGAGATTTTTTTTAATCCAATATTTGATTTCATTCCACAATCCGCCATCTGCGTCGTAGATAAAATAAATAGTCTTAAATTGTTTCATTCCCACTCCCTACTTACCCTTAAGAAGCCATATAGCAAATGGGTTTGGGGCTTAAAATTTAGTTTGCTGTAGGTCTGTTGTGACTGTGTAAGGTTGCTTGTCCTCATCTCACTAGTTTACATTATAGGTAAAGACTCTGCCCTAATCTTAACTAGAAATTTTGTTATAGAATTTGCGGAAACATTAAGGGAGTTACCTTGGAAAATTTAGTTTCTGGTTTTAGTAAGATTTTAAATCCTTAGTATTGAGCGTCCAAAGATATAAAATACATCAGCAATGATTTATCTATTATTTTTTTTATTTATTTTTGTATTACCAAAAATTTGGCTTAACAATGCATTAAAAAGAAATGACGAGATTCTAGAAAGTATGCCTTTTACTGGATTAGAGTTTGGAGAACTTGTTCTTAAAGAGAATGTTTTAGAGGGAGTCAAGATAACTGATACAGACTTAGGCGATCATTATGATTTAGAAAATCAGGAAGTTAGAGTCCTGGAAGAAAGACTAAGTAAAAAAAGCATAACAGCTA
>CAJIZW010000109.1 GCA_905181985.1 uncultured Paracoccaceae bacterium
GCAGTTCCCACTGGCATAAAGGCAGGCGTCTGAATTTTCCCACGTGAGGTTTTAATAACACCTCGTCGCGCTTTGCCATCAAAATTCTTTACACAAAATGAAAAAGTAGTAGTCATATTATGAGATCTAGAGTAAGTCGAGGTTAAGTGAAAGAGCTGTTACCTCTAGACGTACGGTAAGTGTGGACTTATATAGTTAATAAATAAAAATATTAGGTTAGTCATATATGAATAATAGAACAGACCATCTTGAGGGGGAACCATTAATAATCCCTTCTTCCACTGATCACCCGCTTCATGAAAGCATTGTAGATGCTTGCCGTTCTGTTTTTGATCCAGAAATACCAGTTAATATTTATGATTTAGGGCTCATTTATACAATTGAAATTGACGAAGAAAGTGTTGTTAAAGTACTGATGTCTCTTACTGCTCCAGGTTGTCCAGTTGCAGGAGAAATGCCAGGATGGGTAGCTACAGCAGTAGAATCAGTCCCTGGTGTCAAAGACGTTAACGTGGAACTAATTTGGGAACCCCCTTGGGGTATGGAAATGATGAGTGATGAAGCAAAACTAGAGTTAGGTTTTATGTAATGGTAGAAAAAGTAAAAAACCCTGTCGTACTGACACCCCTGGCAATTGAGCAAATTAAGAAACTGATGAAAAAAAATGATGATTATGGCCTTCAGATTGGTATAAAAAAAGGCGGTTGTGCCGGAATGGAATATACAATGAAATCTGTAAAATTCGCCGATCCTAATGATCTTGTAATAGAAGACGGCGAAGCACGAATAATGATTGCTCCTATGGCACAAATGTTTTTGTTTGGAACAGAGATTGATTACAAAATTGATCTTTTAGAAAGCGGTTTTAAATTTAATAATCCAAATGTTACAGAAGCTTGCGGTTGTGGAGAATCTATAAAATTTGAAGATATGACAGTTTAATAAAAGTTATAAAAATAGACTATTTTATTTTACTAATAATTACTTTTCATAGTTAGAGGCTAGTATTGGAAGTACGACGTAAAATAATAATAGGTAACTGGAAGATGAATGGTCAGTCTAAAGACCTTGTAGATATTAATTTATTACTAAAAAAAATTACCCAAAAAGAAATCGACATAGTAATTGCCCCTCCAGCAACGTTACTTTACGAATTTAATGGCCTTAATACTCAAAAAAACTTACTACTTTCTGGTCAAAACTGTCATCAAGTTGAGCTGGGAGCATACACTGGAGAAATTTCAGCAGCTATGCTTAAGAATGCCGGGGCGAATTATGTCATTTTAGGTCACTCTGAGCGTCGTAAAGCTTATAAAGAAACTAGTACACTCGTTCGATTGAAAGCATCCGAAGCAGTAAAGCAGGGTTTAACACCAATTATATGTGTTGGTGAACATCTAAAGTCTTACGAAAGCAATCAAACATTAAATGTTATAGAAAAACAATTAAGGGTATCGTTAAACTCAAAAATTATATGTGATAACCCAGTAATTGCGTATGAACCGGTATGGGCTATAGGTTCCAACAAAACTCCATCGCCTGAGGAAATAGAAACAGTTCATTCATTTACCAGAAACCACTTATCTAACCGCTTTGGTGAGCATGCTGCTAATCATTGCCGCATAATCTATGGGGGGTCGGTAAATAAAAATAACGCTTCAAAAATATTTTCATTAAATAATGTCGACGGTGGCTTGATAGGAGGAGCATCACTTAAAGCCATAGATTTTCTTGAGCTAATTATGATTATGAAAAATAGTTTAACCTAAGATGGTTTTTTTACTGGAAATACAAAACATCTATCTCTACGCATCGTAAGCCATAAAATAGTTCCTGGTTTTGGTAAGAAAACTGCTGGGACGCTAGCTTTTAAAATTGAATTATCAGAATCCATTTTAAACTCAATTAAACTCTCTCGACCCACAAAACGAGAGGACTCCACCATAGCTTTGGACGGAACTCCCTCTTCTTTTGTTGGATTTGGTCCTCTCCCATTGCGATCAAAGTCTATCCGTAAATGTTGAGGACGAATAACTATATCCACTTGCGTACCATCCAAAAGGCCTGGTGTAAGAAATCTTCCAAAAGGTGTATCGGTCAAAGACCCTTTTGAATATCCTTTTATAACATTAATTTCTGAGAAAAAAGCTGCCGAAGTTTTATCAATTGGAGAATTATAAATATTGTAGGGACTTCCTTTTTGAACTATTTTTCCTTTCCTCATTAACGCTATTTCATCAGCCATACACATAGCTTCATATGGATCATGGGTTACTAGGAGAACTGCTGTACCCTCTTCTTTAAGGACTGATAGGGTTTCGTCTCTAATACCATCTCTTAACCTATCATCTAAACCCGAAAAAGGTTCATCCATAAGCATTATTTTTGGTTTTGGGGCTAAGGCTCGGATAAGTGCAACCCGCTGCTGCTCTCCTCCTGATAATTGATGAGGGTATTTCAAAGCAAAATTCTGTAAACCAACGCGTTCAAGAAGTTCATTTGTACGTCTATCTTTATTCTTAGATTTACTTTCTAGCCCAAATGATACGTTTTCAAAAACATTTAAATGAGGAAAGAGTGCAAAATCTTGAAAGATTAAACCAATTGACCTGCTCTCCGGAGGATCATTAAATTGATCATTTGCGACAGTGCGCCCGTCTATAGTAACCACCCCTTCGTCAGTATCTTCAACTCCAGCGATCATCCTTAAAGTTGTAGATTTACCACAACCAGAGGGACCCAGTAAACAAGTTACCTGGCCAGGTGCTATACTGAACGAGATATCGTCAACAACCTTTACCTTAGCAAATGACTTCGAAAGTCGGCTTATCTCTAAACGTGGAACCAAACTACTTATTTCTCTTTTTAAATCAAAATACTCTATAAAGTATTAACCGTTAGCATTCTCGCCCGCTGTTTAGCAACTCTAACCCTTAAATCAAGACGGATTAAATTACTAACAATATAAATTCATCATTTGTTATAAGGTGGCGTTTACTGCACCACCGTCAACTAATATATTCTGTCCAACTATAAATCCGGCATGAATAGAGCATAAAAAAGCGCAAACTTCCCCAAACTCTGTATGGGTTCCCAAGCGCTTAGCAGGAATGCTAGCCTCCAGTTCTTTTCTTAGATCTTCAACACTTACTCCTTGCTTTTGTGACGAACTGTTAAGCAGGTTTTTAATACGATCAGTGGCATGACTTCCTGGCAAGAGATTATTTATAGTCACTCCAGAATGTGCTACTTGACGGGAGGTTCCAGCAACATACCCGGTAAGCCCCGCCCTAGCAGAATTAGATAACCCAAGGGTAGCAATTGGTGCTTTTACGGATTGGCTAGTTATATTGACAACACGCCCCCAGCCCCGCTCCATCATGCCTGGCAAATAATGTTTCATTAAGGAAATTGGCGTTAACATATTTGCCTCTAAAGCTAGAACAAAGTCTTCTTTATTCCAATCTTCCCACGTCCCAGGGGGTGGTCCACCAGCATTTGTAACTAGTATATCTATATTTTCCACTCGATCTAAAATTTTTGCTCGTTGGTCCTCGGAAGTAATATCAGCCACAACTGTTTCAACTTCAACACCATACCTATCAATAATTCTATTAGCTGAATACGTTAAATCCATTTCTGATCTCGCATTCATTATAAGGTTAACTCCTGCACTGGCTAAGGCTTCGGCACACCCAAGTCCCAAACCCTTACTTGAAGCACACACTAAAGCTCGTTTTCCAGAAATTCCTAAATCCATTTATTTTACCTCAAATTAATTTTACTAATTAGCTTTAAAAACTTACCGCCCGAATCTTTTATTATCCATAATTTTATTTAATATATCTCATAATATAGTTATTATTAGGGAAACAAAAAGGAATGTATAGGATAGATTGCGCTAATGTAAGTTCGCCTTTATATGAATAAGTATGTCCGGAAAAATGTCAAAAAATTTAATCCCTCAGAGTGAAATAAACCGTAGGAGAACTTTTGCAATAATAAGTCACCCTGACGCAGGAAAAACAACTTTAACAGAAAAATTTTTACTTTATGGTGGTGCAATCCAGCTTGCAGGCCAAGTGCGGGCTAAAGGGGACTCACGGCGCACAAGATCTGATTTTATGAAAATGGAACAAGATAGGGGAATTTCTGTTTCTGCATCCGCAATGTCATTTGACTTTCATTCCCACCGTTTCAATTTAGTCGACACGCCTGGGCACTCTGATTTTTCTGAAGATACGTACAGAACATTAACAGCAGTTGATTCAGCCATAATGGTTATCGATGGTGCAAAAGGTATTGAAAGCCAAACTCGAAAATTATTTGAAGTTTGTCGACTAAGAGATCTACCAATTGTCACTTTTTGTAATAAAATGGATCGGGAGAGTAGGGATATCTTTGAGATCATCGACGAAATTCAAGAAAACCTTGCAATTGACGTTACTCCTGCGAGTTGGCCTATTGGCACAGGAAAGGATTTTATTGGGTGCTATGATTTACTAAATAACACTTTAGAGTTAATGAGCCGGAAGGATCGAAACAGGATCTCGCAAAGTATAAAAATTCAAGGGTTAGACGATCCAATATTAAAAAATCATATACCAAAAGAGCTATATGTAAAACTTTTGGAAGACTTAGAATTTGCCCGCGAGCTACTACCTAAGTTCAACCACCAAGCTTTTTTAGAAGGAACGCAGACACCCATTTGGTTTGGATCTGCTATTAATTCTTTTGGTGTACAAGAACTTATGAATGGTATTGCTAAATACGCCCCAAAACCACAAATACAAAAAACACTGACTCGAACAATTGAGCCCGAAGAAGAAAAAGTAACAGGTTTCGTTTTTAAAGTTCAAGCAAATATGGATCCAAAGCATCGTGACAGAGTAGCCTTTGTTAGAATCTCATCAGGGCACTTTAAAAGGGGCATGAAGCTTACACATGTGCGTTCAAAAAAACCTATGACGATATCTAACCCTGTTTTATTTTTAGCAAATGATCGTGAAATCGCTGATGTAGCCTGGGCAGGTGATATAATCGGTATTCCCAATCACGGTCAACTTCGTATCGGTGACACTTTGACTGAAGGTGAACCGCTGAAAGTGACAGGAATTCCGTCATTCGCCCCAGAATTATTACAAACATGTCGAGCAGGTGATCCTCTGAAAGCAAAACATTTAGAAAAAGCATTAACCCAGTTTTCTGAAGAAGGTGCCGCAAAGGTTTTTAAACCTAGCATTGGGTCTGGGTTCATAGTGGGGGTTGTTGGAGCTTTACAGTTTGAAGTACTCGCAAGCAGGATTGAACTTGAATATGGTTTGCCTGTTAGATTTGAGGCCTCTCAATTTACATCAGCACGTTGGGTTTCTGGTCCAAAAGCTCTTATAGAAGAATTTATTAACAATAACCAAAGTCAAACTGGTCGTGATAATGATGGTGACTTAGTATATTTAACTAGGATTCAATGGGATATAGATAGAGTGGAAAGAGACTTCCCAGAGATAAAGCTAAGTAAAACAAAAGAGTTAATGATTTAGTTTATTTATTCAATAAGATTGACCAATTGCTTAAGATACAGTATCTGGATTTCGTTAGAAGAATTCGTCTTCTAACCGACGCAAGGACGCGTTGCTTATTGCGTCTTAAATACTTGCGATAATAAATCGCTAATCTCAGGACTATATGCAAAAATTTTCAGAACTAAAACTACATCCAAAAGTATTAAAAGCCGTTGAAGAGGCTGGTTATACAACCCCCACCCCTATACAAATTGGAGCGATCCCACTAGCTTGCGAAGGCAGAGATATACTCGGCATCGCACAGACTGGTACAGGCAAGACAGCAAGCTTCACTTTACCAATGATTACCCTGTTAAATCGAGGCAGAGCTAGAGCTAGAATGCCTCGCTCTCTTGTTCTGGCACCAACACGAGAACTAGCAGCCCAAGTTGCAGAGAACTTTGATACCTACTCTAAATATACCAAACTTACTAAAGCTTTATTAATCGGTGGGGTTTCATTTAAGGAGCAAGATCAACTAATTGATAGAGGTGTTGATGTATTGATTGCAACTCCAGGTCGGTTATTAGATCATTTTGAAAGAGGGAAATTGTTATTGACTGGCGTCCAAATAATGGTCGTCGATGAAGCTGATAGGATGTTAGACATGGGTTTTATACCGGATATAGAGCGCATTTTTAAGCTTACACCATTCACCCGACAGACTCTGTTTTTCTCCGCAACCATGGCTCCAGAAATTGAACGCATAACAAATACATTTTTATCTAATCCCGCTCGTATCGAAGTTGCACGGCAAGCAACAGCCTCGGAAACTATTACTCAACAGCTTTTTAAGGTATCTGCCGTAGGGAAAGATCAACAAGCAAAGGCAAAACGAAATTTACTTAGGACCCTTATTGATCAAGAAGGATCAAGTCTTACTAATGCGTTAATTTTTTGTAACCGCAAAGTAGATGTCGACATAGTCTCAAAGTCTCTAAAAAAGTATGGTTATATAGCGGAAGCTATTCATGGTGACTTGGAACAATCACAGAGAACGAAAACACTTGATGGCTTTCGCGAAGGTAATATCAGACTTTTGGTAGCGTCTGACGTAGCAGCACGAGGGCTTGATATTTCTAGCGTTTCTCATGTTTTTAATTTTGATGTACCAATAAATGCGGAAGATTATATTCACCGAATAGGCAGAACAGGGAGAGCTGGGAGATCAGGAAAGGCAATAACTATAAGCACGTCAAAAGATGAAAAGTTTATAGATGCTATTAATTCACTGATCGGAACTAATATTCCAATACAAACAATAAGTAATAAAAGTAACCCTGAAAAGGTTAACACACCCAAAGAACCAAAAATAACAAAAATAGAACCAAAAGTTGTTTCGAAAGAAAATGTTAAAAAACCTACTAGTTTAAAGCCAAGTCAAACCTCTGTGAAGCCTTTAAAGACCAAACCTAATGTTAAAAAAGAAGAAGTTTCAACAGACCCTTCTGAAATGCCAAACTTTATAACTCAAAGCTTTGAAGAGCGTCAAAAATAGTAAACACTTAATAAATAGACTAAGCTAATCTTGAAATAAGAATAGTAACTTCTGGCTTTTTTCCGACCTCATTAGAACAAACCCTCTTT
>CAJIZW010000110.1 GCA_905181985.1 uncultured Paracoccaceae bacterium
AAAGTGTGTTTTAGCAAAAGTTCAACTTCTGATAACAAAGGCATCGAGTCAGATGTTCCTTGACGGGTCACTGAAATTGCGGCTGCGGCGCAGCCCACATTTGCTGCCACAAGCCCACTCTCGCCTCGCGCTAATGCAGCGGCAAAGGCTCCATTAAAGGCATCGCCTGCTCCGGTAGTCTCTTTTGTTTTCCCTGCTTTATAGGCGGGTATATGGACTGAAACTTTAAAGTTATGAAAATAAGCTCCTTGTTCCCCTAAAGTTATAATAGAGTTTTTAACGCCCATTTGGCAAAACTTCTCTGCGGCTAACTTTGCACTCTCAATTGAGTGAACCCGTATACCTGAAAGTTGCTCTGCTTCTACTTCATTTGGAGTTATATAATCACATAAAGTAAAGATTTCCTCCGGTAAGCTCATTGCAGGTGCTGGATTTAGTATTGTAATTACATTGTTTGATTTAGCAATTTTTAGACCTAGCATTGCTGCTTCTAAAGGTTGCTCAAGTTGCGTCATAAAAACTTTGGAATTTAGTATAATTTGTTTTTTTGTCTCAATAAACTCTGAGCAAATTTCACTGACAGCATCACCAGGACAAACAATTATTGCATTATCACCCGTTTTTTTACTGAGAAAGACAAAAGCTGCACCAGTGCTCTTCCCATTTTCCTGTATTACTTCTGGGATAACCCCAGAATCTTTCCATAATTTAAGTGCCATTTCTGAAAAGTTATCATCACCAAGTTTAGTAATAATATGAGTTTTTGCTAAACTTCTTGCAGAGGCAACAGCTTGGTTGGACCCTTTTCCTCCTGGGCTCAAGTGGAAATTTGAACCAATTAATGTTTCACCCATGTGAGGCAATCTATCCGCTTGGTAAGTTGTGTCTGCTACAAATATCCCCAAAACCACTACATCTGCTGGTAATTCCATTCTTTGCTCCAAGCTAATTCCTAATACTGTGTTTAATATAAAAGTCTTTTGCGTTTGTTTGTGAATAAAGATATAGTTTTATTGTTTCGTAATGTCATTAACTAGAAAACACAGTTAAGAAAAAGTTTGAAAGTTGAAATAGTTCAGTGCAATTATCTAAGAACCCTTATACCCATATATTGAAATCACTTGCAGAAAGCTCGAAAAAATTAAAACTTTCAAATTTGTTATTCGATCAGGAACGTAGTAAGCGACTTGAGTTTAAGCTTGGGGGATTAAATATTGATTTATCTGGCCAACTTATTGATGATGATATTTTACAAAACTTAATAGCCTTAGCTAATGCGGCGGAAGTTAAGAAAAAAATCTCTGAACTAGATCAGGGTAATCCAATAAATTTTAGTGAAAAATGTAAAGTTTCACATTTAGATTTACGAAAAAAAGCTAGATTCGAACAAAAATCTTGGAAAAAAATAAACACTTTTGTTAAAGATATTAGGCAAAGTAAAAAATTTAAAAATATTGTTAACATAGGTATTGGTGGATCTTACCTTGGACCTTTGACCGCTTATACTGCGTTAAAACCATTTTGTGATGGGCCTACGGTCCACTTTGTTTCAAATTTAGATCCTACTAGCATAAGTGACGTTCTTAGTTTGTGTGAGCAAGAAACTACCCTTTTTATCATAAACTCAAAAAGCTTTACTACAGGTGAAACACTTCATAACGCTGAGTTAGCCAAAAGTTGGTTGAAGAAAAAAAATATTTTAATAAAAAATTCCTTTGTTTCAGCCACCTCATCAAAAGTGAAAGCTTTAGCCTGGGGTATAGATGAAGAGAATGTTTTTGATTTTGATGTTGGGGTAGGAGGAAGATATTCCATATGGTCACCAGTTGGCTTACCTGTGATGTTGGCAATAGGTATGCAGAATTTTAAATCCTTTCTTGCTGGGGCTAGGGTGGTTGACGAGCATTTTTTGAATACTGACATTAAAGAAAATGTGCCTTTATTAATGGGGTTAATTAGAGTTTGGAATAGGAATTTTCTTGAACACTCTTCACATGGAATTATCCCCTACGATCAAAGGTTGTCCTTTTTCCCTTCTTTTATTCAACAACTTGAAATGGAAAGTAACGGTAAGAAGGTTGATGTGAATGGAGAAAATTTAACGATGCCAGCTAGCCCAGTTATCTGGGGTGAAGTTGGTAATAATGCTCAACACAGTTTTTTTCAATTTTTACATCAAGGAAAAGAAACAGTTCCAATCGATGTTTTAATTGCACTATCTCCTAGTGGTGTCTCATTGGATGGAGATTGGGAAGAGAGTCATAAGAGATTAGTAATCAATGCTATTGCTCAAGTTGAGGCTCTAGCTCACGGTTCTCTAAACTCTTGTGAGCCACATAAAGATTTTCAAGGAAATAGACCAGCAACGATAATATCTTGGGACGCTACAGACCCATTTACTGTTGGCAGCCTAATAGCTCTATATGAAAGCATCACTATTTCCTCTGGCTTCTTATGGGGAATAAATAGTTTTGATCAGTGGGGGGTTGAACTCGGAAAGAAATTAGAGAGGCAGCTTTTAAAAAGAGAAAATTTAGAACAATTTAGCCCTCGTGTAGCAAAATTTTTGAATTCTAAGTAGAAAACCATATGTCATTTATGTATTAGTTTTACGATTATAATGGAAAGTACTTAAGAATTTGGCTGAATTCATAAAACAAAAGTTACCACTTCAATTAGTAATCTTAGTGTCTATTTTTGGGATTATTGAGCTAATTTCAACTTTATCTGAAGTTAATGGCCTCAACCTACCAAGGTTTCGAACCATTTTTTTAATGTTTGGAGCATTTTGGAATCCTATAGTTAGTGGAGATTTAGACGGTATTTACAGTTTTCAAAAATATTTAATGTTTATATCACACGCATTCTTACATGGCGGTATAATACATACTCTTATGAACTCAGTAGTCCTTTTGTCGTTAGGTAAAATTATTGCTCAAGAAGTTGGGAATTGGTCAGTTCTTCTTTTATTTTTTCTTAGTGCCGTTGGTGGTGCAATTTGTTTTACGATTTTTTCTCATGGGAGTGGGCCAATGGTTGGAGCCTCTGGAGCCGTATTTGGGTTTATTGGAATTTGGCAATACTGGGAGTTTACTTCTCGGAAGAAAAGCGGATTGACGTTAAAACCATTTTTTTCAACCCTGCTGGGTTTACTACTTGTTAACTTTGTCATTTTCTTAATGTTGGAGGGTGGACTTGCGTGGCAAGCCCATTTAGGTGGTTTTTTAGTAGGTTTCGGAGTAGGCCCTTTTCTTTCTAGGAAAAAAGGTTAACTAATATACTAGATTTCAAAGGTTATAAATAGTTACTCAAACCTTTGGATTGACAACAGTAAACTGGATAAACTTAAGAGGTATTTTATGGACGATTTTTTTAGTTACGACGTAGTTAATTGGGGTAAACCATTTGAAAGAAATCAACAGGTAAAAAAAGATCCTGTAGGTAATGAGGTCCTTATTAAAATTACAGCATCTGGTCTGTGTCATTCAGACATACATATTAGGAAAGGTTTTTTTGATCTGGGAGAGAAAGGGATTCACACTCTGGAGCAGAGAGGGGCAAAACTACCTGTTACTATTGGTCATGAAATAGCTGGAGAAGTTATTGAAATTGGGTCAACAGTAAAGAATTTATCTATTGGTCAGTCAGTTATAGTATTCCCTTGGATAGGGTGTGGCGGTTGCCTTGCTTGCGACGAGGACCGCGAGAGTGACTGCACAAATATGAATATTATAGGAATAAATCAAAACGGCGGCTTTGCTAGCCACGTGTTAGTTCAAGATGAGAAGTTTGTTTTTGATATTACTGGCCTGGATCCTGCAAAAGTTGCTCCGTATGCGTGCTCGGGGCTTACCGTGTATAATGCTTTAACAAAGCTTGGTGAGTTGAGAGATGGAGAATGGTTGGCGGTTCTTGGTACAGGTGGCCTTGGTTTAAATGCGATATCAATTGCAAAGGCTTTGGGGTATAAAAACATTATAGCTATCGATATTGATGATACTAAATTGGCTGCGGCAGTTGAAATGGGTGCAGATCAAACATTAAATTCGAAATCTAAAACAGCTAGCAACGATCTGATTGCCTTATGTGAGGGCAGGTTATTTGGAGTAATAGATACTTTTGGAAGCCAGGAAACAGCTAACTTAGCAGTCAGCACATTAACAAAAACTGGCCGATATGTAACTGTTGGTCTCTATGGGGGGGATTTTATAATGCCACAGGTTTGGCTTCCCCAAAAAGCAATGACTGTTCGAGGCAGCCATGTCGGAAACAGCCCGCAGCTTAAAATCTTAATTGAAATGTATCGAGATGGAAAATTGAAAGACATTCCAATTGAAAAACGGCCTTTGTCTGAAATAAATAATGCAATGAATGACCTTGAAAATGGGCGTGTGACAGGAAGAATTATACTTTGTCCATAAATAGGTCCGACTCCTTTTATTAAAAATAAATTTGTTGAGGTAAAAATGAAGTCATATAAATTATACATAGATGGTGAATGGATTAATTCTACTTCGGGCAAATGGTTTGAAACCGAAAACCCGTATACAGGGGAGACTTGGGCAAAAATTGCTAGAGGAAACGCTGAAGATGTGGACAGGGCAGTGAAAGCTGCCAGTAAGGCGTTTCAAGGGGGTTGGGGGCAAACAAAGCCAACGGAGAGAGGTAAACTACTAAATAGGCTGGCAGAGGTAATTGAAAAAAACTCAGAAAGACTTGGAGAAATTGAAGTAAGGGACAATGGTAAACTTATTACAGAAATGGGTGCTCAAACAAAGTATCTAGCTGAGTGGTATCGTTACTATGGTGGTTTGGCAGATAAGGTTGAGGGTTCAGTTATCCCGTCAGATAAACCCGGGATATTCAATTTTACCCGATACGAGGCGTTGGGAGTTATCGGAATGATTACTCCATGGAACTCTCCGTTACTATTATTGGCTTGGAAGCTTGCTCCAGCATTAGCTGCCGGGAATACTGCAGTGGTTAAACCTTCTGAGTATACATCAGCATCTACTCTTGAATTTATGAACTTAATTGAAGAAGTTGGATTTCCTAAAGGCGTAGTAAATACAGTTACTGGCTTTGGTTTGGAAGTTGGATCTCCATTAGTAGACCATCCTAACGTAGATAAAATAGCATTTACTGGATCAGATGTTTCTGGTCAAAAGATTTATGAAGCAGCCGCAAAAAAAATTATGCCAGTAACCCTGGAACTTGGTGGTAAGTCACCAAATATTGTTTTCGAGGATGCTGACTTTGAAGCTGCTGTTATGGGTGTGATATCTGGAATTTTCGCTGCAACTGGTCAGACTTGTATTGCTGGATCAAGATTATTAGTTCAAAAGTCCATTCATGATAAGTTTGTCGAAAGATTAATTAAGGTAGCAAAAGAGGCCAAAATTGGCGACCCGATGTCCACGGAAACACATGTTGGTCCAGTTACCACTCAACCTCAGTATCAAAAAATAATAGATTACATAGAGATAGCAAAAACAGAAAATGCGAAATGTGTTTTGGGTGGCAAGCCATATACTGGTCCTGGGGCTAAGGGAAAGCAATTTATTGAACCAACTATATTCACTGGAGTAACAAATGAAATGCGGATAGCTCAAGAAGAAGTTTTTGGTCCGGTGCTTTCAGTCATCCCATTTGATACCGAAGAAGATGCGGTAAGAATTGGAAATGATATCGATTTTGGTTTAGCGGCTGGCGTTTGGACAAACGATATAGGGCGAGCACTCCGTATGTCAGAGAAACTTCGCGCAGGAACAATTTGGGTTAACACCTATCGAGCTGTGAGCTTCACTTCACCCTTTGGTGGTTATAAGAGAAGCGGTGAAGGTAGAGAGAGTGGCAAAGATGCAATTAAAGAGTTTTTACAAGTAAAATCGGTTTGGATTGCTCAACAAACTACTACTGAAAATCCATTTATAATGCGTTAAGATTAAGGAAAATACGGTTCATGGTTGATAAAGTAAGTATTGTTACAGGGGCGGCTAGGGGAATTGGCCTTGCTACATCAAAGTTATTTATAAGCGAAGGCTATCAAGTAGTAATGGT
>CAJIZW010000111.1 GCA_905181985.1 uncultured Paracoccaceae bacterium
CATATTATGCTGATTTAGTTAAGTTTACAGGAAAAAGTGATCGCTTACAGCATTATGAAATGTGTATACCAGCGATAGCATTAAACAAGTCAATATACACACCAGTTGGAACTGGCGGAAATAAAAAACCTATAACTGATTTAACTTACATTAATATATCTTATAACTTTATGACGCCGATCGATGAAGACAATACTCGATATTTTTGGTTTCAGCACAGAAATACTGATCCACAGGATAAGGCTATTTCGGATAAGATGAATGCGGGTGCTCGGTTAGCTTTTGAAGAAGATAGAAGTATATTAGAACATGTGCACTCGGGTATGAAAGATAAAAAGACGGCTAACATTGATCTTGGTTTAGATGCTGGAGCAAAGCAATTTAGATTGATGCTTAAGCGACTGATTGATAAGGAAAAACAAAATAATAAATAATCAAAACCATGGTTGAGATGGTTAAGTCTGATTTAACCGTAGGTTCGATTCCAGAGCATTTTTATAGACTAGCTTTACCCATGGCAATAGGTATGGTTTTTTATACGTTATATAATATGGTAGGAATATACTTTGCTGGTAAGTTATCAACAAGTGCACAAGCTGGGATTGGGATAGGCCACTTAGTATATTTTTTTCTAATTGCTTTTGGTTTTGGATTAAACGCTGCTATGGCAGGTTTGGTGGGCAACTCTCTAGGTGAAAAAAAAATTAGTGAAGCAAAAGTACTAGTTGCTAAAGGAATAAGTTTAGCCATTGTTATTTCGATTGGTTTAATAGTGTTTGGTATTCTATGTGGGTCGTCGATAATTAATTTGGTTTCAGAGACTGGGTCATATCGAGAATATAGTGTTCGGTATTTTTTGGTACTTTTAAGTGCGTTACCAGCATTTTTAATTTCTTATACCTGCAATGGAGCGTTACAGGCCCAGGGTGATAGTGTATCCATGCAACGTGCATTAGTGGCAGCTTTTTTCTTAATTATCATTATTACCCCAATTTTGATTTTTGGAGTGCCTAATTTGTGGTTAGGAATTGGTTTTGATGGAATTGCTTTGTCCGTTGTTATTAGTCAGTTTTTGGTGATGGTTTTTTTACTTATAAAAGTGAAACGCTCAGTTCTAGGATTACACTTAACTTTGAAAGCGTCTTTAACAAATTTTCGATTCTATTATGAAATTATTAAACAGATGATCCCAGGGTGTATGTCGTTTCAAATGGTAATAATAGGTAGTCTCGTTGTTCAGTTTGCGTTGAAGGGGTTTGGACCGCACGCTCTAGCCGGATATAATATAGGTTTAAGAATAGAGCAGCTTTTACTATTACCTATTTTAGGAATGACCCAGGCACTTCTCCCGATTGTTGCGCAAAACTATGGAGCAAAGAATTTCCACCGTGTTAGGTTAGCGCTATATTACTGTTGTTCCGCAGGCTTTGTAATGATGATAATAGTTTATCCGATTATTTGGATTTTTGGTGAGAGTGCCTTAAGAGTTTTTACATCTAACTTGGAGGTTGTAGATGTTGGGGTGAGTTATCTTAGAATTGACGGATTAATTCTCCCATTATATGCGATACTTTTTTCTGTTAATTCTTTTCTACAAGGTGTGAAGCGACCTGCTAGCATTTTTTGGATTGGCTTTTTTAGGCAAGGTTTGCTAACTGCTTTTTTTATCTGGATATTTATAGGTGTTCTAGGGTCTGATATATGGGGAGTTTGGGTTGGAGCAGGGGTTAGTGTTTTTTTTGGGTGGGGTCTTTCGATATTTATTGCTTATAAAATTGCTAATAAAGAAATCGGCGGACTCTGGCAGAAAAGTCAAATATAAATCTGAACAACTTTATCTATAACTCTGCAATTTATCATTTTTAAGGGAACGCGAGCAGGTGCAGCTTTTGCTTCGCCCGTTCGGACATCGAACAAACCTTGGTGCAAAGGACATTCTATGTATGTTCCATCAAAGTATCCGTCACATAAATTTGCCGCCCCGTGAGTGCATCTAGAAAGGCTAACAAAAATACCGTCCTCTGCATCAAATACAGCAACCTCCCTAGTACCAAAAGTTACTGGAGTAACATCACCCACCTCTAGGTCACTTACATTGATTAAGTTTTTCCAAGATTTAGTTTTTTGAGTCAATTTTTAGCTACTTCTTCATCACTACGAGGCTTGCGACCAATTAATTGAGATATAATATCAATATGGGCGCCCAGATAACCACGCCTTTCTATGTACACGAACCCTTTTAACTTCTTGTGTAGTTTTGGAAGTGCGTGAAAGGGTATTGACGAAGCGTAGTGGTGTTCAGCATGAAAGTTCATATTCCAGGAAAGGAACCTCATGGGAAAAGAAGTAAGACTGCTTCGTGTATTTTCCTTTAGGTCATCAGTATTTGGGCGTCCTACATGCTCTGTTAAACGGATTGCTCGCATAACAGGCTCACCCAGAAACAAAGGCAGTAACCAGTACCAAAAAGGTGTCCAGTTGTTGGTTAATATGCATCCAGTAAGAATTATCAAGTAAACGGTGACCATTATTCGAGCTTCTTTAAAGATAGTCAGGTGTTCCTGCTTGGGTATAAAATGGTCTTCTTCTTCACTAATTCGGCCGCAGACATGTCGATAAATTTCTGAAAATTTATTTTTCCAGTAAGGTATTGATGAAATGTACCAAAGATATTTGTATACTGAAATAGGGAGCTCTATTAGCTCTGGATCTTTACCTTTCAGTTGGGTGTATGTGTGGTGATCACAGTGTTCATAACGAAAGTGCTGATTTGGTAAGATAATAGAAAGGCCACAGATGTGTCCAAAAATGTCATTTAATCTTCTAGTTTTAAAAGCAGTGTAATGGCAGCACTCATGTTGAAGTGAAAAATGATGAACTAAAACGATGCCGTGTACAAACATTGCTGGAAATAGATACCAAGTTTCGTAAGAAAGGAATATTAAATAACTTGTTATAGATAATAACATTATCCAGATAAGTAATCGTATAAAAGCAGGTCTATCAGACCTTTTCATTAGCTCTTTTAATTCTTTACGAGTTATTGCGCCCTCACTCATTGCTTGGGTTATGGGTGTTCTTACTTCATAGGGCATCAGATTGGGTTACCTTATTTTTATTTTTTTATGTGCACACATAATAAATAAATATTAATTATAGAAAGTTAAAAGATCAAGTATTTTAGGGTGTTCTTCTTGTATGAGATGGTAAGAAACCATATTCTTTTAGGTATGATTTTGAAAACACTTTTCGGTTGGAAAAGCCACTAGCGATGGATATTTCTAATATAGACATGGAGGTCTGCTCTATTAATTGGCGGCCGTGAATCAATCTGGTTTTTAAGTAGTATTTCTTAGGAGACAACATGAGGTGTTTGGAAAATAAACGCTCTAACTGTCGTAATGACAAATAAGCTAACTTTGAAACCTCTTTTATTGTTAGGGGGCTTTCAATATTTTTTGTCATTAGAGAGATAGCTTTTTGAAGAGTGGGAGGTACATCTCTTAACCTTTGAGCATTGTTTTTTGGCTGTTCGAGGTCGCCTCTTCTTGTATAGGAAATCATTAGGTGATCGCAGACAAGGTTAGCATACTCTGGAGAAAATTCCGTTTTTATAAATTCGGTAACCATATCAAGTGTTGCAGCTTCGCCAGGGCTACTAGTCACACGTTTACTTTCTACAAATAGCGCATCTACCGTTTTTATACTTTGGTTTCTTTCAGAAAAAGCAGCAAGTGTGGACCAATGGACTGTTGCCAAGCCATTTTCTAGCAATCCAGCATCAGCCATTTTCCACCCCGCACAACCTACCCCAAAAATAGGAACATTAAATCTACTACAGGTTCTTAATAATTTTTTTAGATCAGTCTGTAATCTATGTGGCATACGTAACCCACAACATAGAAATAATGCATTGGTTCGACTTTTACTGCTTAAAGAAGTTAGACATTCATTTAGTAGTATTGGGCAGTCAACAGAAACTCCGGATGAGGATTCAACCGATCTTTCTGAAATACTGATTATTTCAATTTCTAAACATATTTCAGCGAATAATCTGTCTAATGTTTTTAGTGGTTCTAAAATTGCACCTAATGAAAGGTGAGAAAACCCTGGAACTAATACTATTTTTATTTTTTTCTCCATTTGGAGTTATCCCTCAAAAGTATCAATAATAAATATAGGTTAAAATTGTATTAGTATTGCTTGGAAGTTGATAATATTAATGATCAATCATTGTTTGAAATATGAGTGTTAGTAAACTTTTATAACATAAAATTCTTATTTTAATATCAGGCTTTCTAATTTCTTAATATGGTCTTTTCATTTTTTGTTTGTTGTGATTTGTTGTTTTTATATTAAACAGTTTTTAGCTAGAAATGCCATACTATGAAAACAACCTTAGAATTACCTGAAATTGATTTTCAATCTTCTGAATATCTTTCACAACCGTTGAAAACCTTAGCTTCTTATGCACAAAAGTTTAAGCTAGGGCGTAGTAAAAGAGGGATTGAAATACTCGATTATGACCTTTGTCGAGAAACAATCCTAGACCGAAGATTTGGAACTGGTCACCCAAAGTTAATGAAGGTTCTTGGGATGCCTGAGGGGCCCGCATTAAGTTATAAGGAAAACTCTATTTCTTTTCATGACCGAGGAGAAACTAGAAGGCGGCTACGGATTCCATTAACTCAATTAATGGGGCCAAGTGGGTCTGAAAGGTTTAGGCTAGATATAAAAAATGTAGTAAAAAATACATTTAATGACATCCCAAAAAACGAGAACGTTAATCTTATAAAATATTTATGTGATCAAATACCGTCAAAAGTTTACTGTTATTGGTTAAATGCCCCCCAAGAAGATGCAGAGTTTGTATCTCGAACCTCTCATATAGTTCAACAAGTGCACACGAGAGACCCAGCAACAGCGCAAGAGGTATCTGCAGGTTTTGAAGCACTATTAGATTATGTTGATAAAAGAATAGAGTATTCTCGTAAGAATTTGGGTGATGATCTATTATCAGATCTAATTAAAGCAACAGATGAAGGTTACCTTACTCCTTCTGAATTACGAAATTGGGTTGTTAAGCTCGCAGAGGCTAACACAGACAACTCTTCTCATCAGATAGCAATAGCTATAATTGAATTATCGTCTAGACCAAAAATTTGGAAAAAATTAGGCCAGGATAGCTCTTTAATCCCGCAAGCTCTACGCGAAGTTATGAGGTACCATCCGCGCTCCCTTTCTACCTCCAGAGAAACACTAGAAAATGTGAATTTAGATGGGTATCTGATACCTAAAGGTGAAGCAGTATTTCCAAATATTGGTGCTGCTCATTGGAATCCCAATTATTTTCCAGAACCTGAAAAGTTTGATATAAATCGTCCAGATAAACCGACACACTTGAATTTTGGAGGAGGTATTTTTTCATGTATTGGCCGTTTTGCTGTAACGATAGAAATTGAAGAAGTAATTTCATTTATGTGTTCACAGTTTCCAAACTTTGAAATAACAAAATCTGAATTTAGTCATTCCCCTATGTTTACCTCGGCATCAGTTTTAGAGGGAAACTTTAAAACTTTTTAGGAGTAAACTGGGTTACCAAAATTTGACTTAAATAAACATCAAGTTAGGAAAAAAATTATATGTCAGATACAATATTAGTTATTGCTGATAAAAATTATAGTCTTTGGCCCCTCGCGCCGTGGTTATGTTTGAAGGCCTCGAACATGCCATTTAAAGAGAAATTAATCCGATTTGGACAGTCGAACACTAGAGCACAGATGTTGGAGTACTCGCCCACAGGCAGAGTACCAGCATTTCACCATAATGGACTAGAGATTTGGGATTCTTTAGCAATTTGCGAATATATTTCTGAATTAAACCCTTTGGCAAAACTGTGGCCATCTAATAGTAACGCTAGGGCAGTTGCACGAGCGTTCTCATGTGAAATGCATGGAACAGGAGGTGCTTACCCAGGAGCGCCTAGGCATATTATTTATTCACTTGATACTAATATTAGAAGACGGACCGAGCGTGTGTGCCTAAGTAAAGCTACTCAAGAAAGTGTTGACTATTTAGTTTTACATTGGAGAAGGTTGCGTGAGGCATTCGGGGGTGAAGGGCCTTTTCTGTTTGGTCACTTTACTATCGCAGATGCTATGTCGGCACATTTGGTTAATCGGTTTGTTACGTACAATGTAAAATTACCTAAAGATATACAAGAGTACTGTGAAGCAATTCGCTCGTACCCGCCTTTGGTAGATTGGATTAATCAAGCAGAATTAGAAGAGTGGAAGCTTGCATCGGCAGAAATTGATATATCAAAGGTATAGTTTTATTGGGCAAGATTGGCGAACT
>CAJIZW010000112.1 GCA_905181985.1 uncultured Paracoccaceae bacterium
GCTTACATACTATGTGACGAAGTTTATCGCGGAACCAATCAAGTAGGTAATGGGTTCGCTCCAGCAATGGCTGATATCTATGAGAAAGGAATTAGTGTATCTAGCATGTCAAAGGTTTTTTCTTTAGCGGGAATTCGTTTAGGCTGGATTGCTGCTCCTAGAGAAGTACTTGAGGCAGTTTCTATACGAAGGGACTATAATACTATCAGTGTTGGTATGATAGATGACTACTTTGCATCTTTGGCCTTAGAAAACAAAGAAAAAATTATAGGTCGTAGCCAAAAAATTACACGAGGAAATCTAAAAATTTTAGACGATTGGGTTTTAAAGGAACAGTCAATTTCATACAAAAAACCCCAAGCTGGGACTACGGCATTACTAAAATACGATTTTGATATTTCCTCACGTGAGTTCTGTATCCAGCTATTACGTGAGACAGGGGTGATGTTTACACCGGGATCGGTGATGGAGATGGAAGGTTGGCTAAGGATAGGGTATGCGAACAGCCCAGAGGTTCTTAGCCAGGGCTTGGACTTAGTAAGTAATTTTCTCTCACGGATGGGATCTAGGTAATAGAGATGTAAACCGTGATCATGCTTTAAGTCCACAGCCTTCAACAGTTATGCGATGCATATAGCGGTGATATCCCTGATCATCCTTTACCGCCTTATACCAGGTTGCTTTATTATCCCACATAGTAACATCCCGTTTCCCTCGGAAATTTGACATTGAAAGCCAGAGCTTACATAGAGAGTTTTTTAACAGTTAGTGTATGAGTTAAGATTACTGACCAGAGAATAATGTCTTTTTTACAGCCACTGACCAGCCGTCAGTAAGTACTTTAGTCTGTGATGGTGAGAGAGCAGGGTTAAAGCGTGCATCAAGGTGCCACGCCTTCGAGGCATCTTTTATATTACTAAAGCAACCATCTGCTAATGCTGCAAGCATGGCGGCCCCAAGTGCTGTAGTTTCTAATACTTTTGGCCTTTCAACATTGATCCCTAAAATATTAGATAGGAACTGCATCAACCAGTTATTTTCTGCCATACCTCCATCTACTTTTAATAGGAGTGGTTTTATACCATCTTGAGACATTGCATTAAATAAATCATTAGTTTGGTATGCAACAGACTCTAACGCAGCTCTTACAAAATGTGCTCTGCTAGTATCTCGTGTAATCCCGTATATTGCACCGCGAGCATCAGGATCCCACCATGGTGCGCCCAGCCCTGTAAAAGCTGGTACTATATATACTCCGTGATTACTCGTCATACTGTTTGCTATGTTCGCCGAATCCTTAGCATTTTTTAACACTTTTAGCTCATCACGTAGCCATTGAATAACAGTTCCAGCATTAAAAATTGATCCCTCTAGAGCAAAACTTGTCTTACCATCTAGCTTCAAACCAATTGTACTTAGAAGGTGATTATTAGAATGGAGTCTTTTTTCTCCAGTATTTAGCATAATAAAGCAACCTGTTCCAAAAGTGGCCTTTATTGCCCCTGGCTCTGTACAAGCTTGGCCAATAGCGGCTGATTGCTGATCTCCAATTGCCGATAGGATTGGCAATGAATATCCAATCTCTGTTGTTGTTTGTCCAAGTAATCCTGCACACTCAACTACTTCTGGAAGAATACTTTTGGGAACATTAAAAATTGATAGAAGAGAGTCGTCCCACTCGCCGTTCTCTATATTGTAAAGACTGGTTCGTGATGCATTTGTAGCATCAGAAATATGTTTCTTACCTCCGGTTAAACGCCATATTAAAAAACTTTCAACAGTTCCAAAGGCTAACTCTCCAATTTCTGCTCTCTTACGGGCTCCTGGTACATTATCTAATATCCAACTAATTTTTGTGGCTGAGAAATATGGATCAATCAGTAATCCAGAAGATTCTTTAATCTCTTGTGCCTTCCCTGATTTACGGATTTTCTCACAGATTTTAGAGGTTCGCCTGTCTTGCCAAACGATTGCATTGTATATGGGCTTACCAGTACTTCGATCCCAAATAATTGAAGTTTCCCTTTGATTGGTGATACCAATTCCACAAACTTTATAACCTCCAGAAATTGCCTCACTTATGGCTTTCCTAGTGACAGAGAGTGTGCTTGACCATATTTCCTCTGGATCATGCTCTAACCAACCATCATTTGGATATATTTGAGTGAGCTCTTTGTGAGCTGTACTTACAGTGTTGCCGTTCGTGTCAAATACAATGGCGCGACTGCTTGTCGTCCCTTGATCAATAGCAAGATAAGTTTTCATGGAAACTTTCAAAATAATTATGATTTGTTATTAAGGTTAGTTAAAATCTGGTTCTCGGCTAGGTATTAATTTGGAAACATGAGCCCTCATGATTAAAGGTCTCAAATTTAAAATTACCAAGAACCCACATTTTTCATTGATACCCAGGGCTCACATGGCAACATTGGTTCTCCTTCCTGCAAAATCTCTATTGATATCTGATCAGGAGATTTAATAAATGCCATATTCCCATCTCTAGGAGGCCGGTTAATTGTAACTCCAGCATCCATTAATGCCTCACATAATACATATATATCCTTAACTCTGAAGGCTAGGTGACCAAAGTTTCGACTACTGTCATACTCCTCAGGATCCCAGTTGTAGGTGAGTTCTAAAGCGGGGGAACGATTTAATTCATAATTCTCTTTGTCTAATGGAGCACAAAGAAAAATATTAGTATAACGACCTGCCTTGCTATCAATACGCCTACTTTCGATTAGGCCCAGAAGTTCGCAGTAAAACTTTAACGATTCCTCTATATTTGAAATTCTAACCATAGTATGTAAATAACGCATTTTTATTACTTTCCCTTTAAAAATTTAATTTTTTGTTCGAGTTTCTCGAAGTGTTAAAATAATTAAAGCAACTAGTATAAAACTTGCTCCAATTACTGTATTTTTGCTTGGTATTTCCGAAAAAATGAAAAAACCAATTATAGTAACAGGGATTATATGAAAATATCCCATGGGGGCAAGAAAAGAAGCTTCAGCACTTCGGAAAGCTTTAATAAAGAAAAACTGCGCAGTTGTTGCGAGTAAGCCTATTAAAATCATTAACGCCCATTGGGTCATATCTGGTTGATGCCAAAAATAAAAAGCGAATGGTGCTGATACAATACAAACTCCAACAGAATACCACACCATCAAAGGTAAGTTCTCCATTTCATTAGATAAATGTTTTTGAATAATAGTTGCAGCACTCCCACAAAACATTCCAAAAATTGCCAATAAAGCAACTAACTTGAGTTCTGGAGCTTCAGGATTAAAGGCAAACCAAATAGCCAAAAAACCTAGAGTTATCATTAGCCATCTAAGAATAGATTGTTTTTCCTTTAGAAAGAAGAATGCAATTAAGGACATAGCAGCGGGTCTGAGATAACCAATGGTACTGACCTGAGCTAATTGTATTTGGGATATTGTAAAAAAGTTAATTGTTAATGCCACTGACGAAAAACCCACCCGTAGCATATTAAGGGCTATATTCTCTTTCAAAACTTTTCCATCACCTCTTAAAAGGATAATTGGAAGCAGCATTACGGTACTACTTAGAGCTCTTATAAAAACAATCTGGATTGGCAGAAAGTCTCCAACTAAAAACTTTACAAAAATGATATGCGTTAACATAAAAATTTCGTTTAAAAGCCAAAATTGAAGCCCGTACAGGTTTTTGTTCTGTTTTAACATTAACCTTGACGAGGACTAACCAAATTTACGAAAAGCCTAAAGGCACCGGGTACTAAGTTATCCATTTGATAGAATAAATTTAGAGCGCAGTGTAGGTGATCACCTTTCCCAACTGTTGCATGCATCAAGGCTCCGTGCAGTGGCTCTTCACCTGGATCAGACATTGAGAGCAATGGTGCATATTCTTGCCCCCAGCTTGATGCAAAATAAAGCCCTCTTTCTTTAACCCACCCTTCAAAGTCTTCCTCAGAAATATTATTGGGTCCCTTAAAGAAATGGTGTTCTGGTTCCTTAATAATTACGGGGCTATTGGCGTTTGTGATTCGCCAACGAATAGAAGGACTACCGACCTGTAATGAATAAGGCGCGCTTTTCTCTGAATCCCAATTATCCCACGGTCGATGATATTGACTTATATAACGACCCCCATTTTTCATCCATTCACTAAGGTGACTCATAGCATTATTAATAGGCCTGCTGTTGCCAGAAAACACCCCGGAGACGATAGTATCGAAATTCATAATATTTCCAGATAATAAATCTTCATCGGTTATTTGTGTTACGTTGGCCCCTAATTTCTCTGCCCAAAACCAGGCTCGATCGACACCACCATCGATCCAACCCACTTTAAGCCCAGAGAGTGACTGTGAATTAACAAGTGCAATATTGGTCTGACAGGGTTTAAAGATCACTTGCGGATTTATGTGTGGGTACGATATCTCTCTCTTTTGAAGGAGAGGTGTGTTATCAAAGCTAGCTTTTATTTCGTAGTGTCCCTGATTTGTACCAGGAGGGATTAGTATATCAATTTCTTTATTCTTTTGCTGTTTGTTAGATTTTGATTTTGTACTCCATTCACTAGGTAGCTCTAATGTCAAAGCGTCTAATGCTTCATCGGTTTCTTGTCCTGATAACTGGATTTTAATAGATACGTTATGAGTTTTTGCGTTATCACTTTTATCACCTTGAAGAATTATAACATTCTCTGGTGAAATATCTGCGTTTGTTTCTGGTTGAGTAGTGAAAGGGATCTCTGGTGTAGTAACTACCTCAAAATTCTGTCCATGCAATGAAAACTTAACTTTTGCATGCAAACCAAATTCGGGTGGGGATATACCATGCCAAGGTTTTAACAAAGGTACTGGAATTTTATTTTTTATGTTGGCTGTTGATGTAATAGTTTTCCGTTGGCCAGTTACTTCTACTACTTCTCTTTTATCTACATTCTCAGTAGTACTCTCATCATCAAGAAAGGGTATGTTAATTTTATTGGTAGGATCAATTAAAGATGCAGAGATTTTTTCTAATTCCACCGTCTCACCCTGATACCAACTAAGATTAGCTATAAAAGGGTTGCCAATAACCGGTGTTGAAGGTTCAATATCTAGGCGGATTAAAAGTTGAACTGCTTCAGCTATTGCCCTTGAGCATTGTGATTTTTTAAGAGTGACTCTGTGAACATGGTCTTTATCAATGTGACTTTCTATTGTTTCTAGATGGGCCTTTAATTCACAAAGGTGAGTTATAACTGCAGACTGATTTGGAAATGACTCTAACGCTTTTACTGCAGCTTTGTTGGCCAACTCACTTGCAGATCTAGATTCTTCACTGCAGCAAAATTCTCTGAGTTCAGAAAGGCAAGTAGGAACGCCATCTACTAACTTTTTATCAACTTTTTGTCCGGAAACTGTTTTTAGCTGATGGAGGGGTACTTGTCCTCCCATCTCGTCAATTACTTTACCCATTCCTTGAGATGCATGATAACTACGAGACCATTCCGCTATCTGACTGTAAGACCCTCCAAAAACAGGATCAAATCCACTAACATCGATAAAGTGAGTGGCATTAGGGGGGCCCACTTCGTCGTCATATGCACCACCGCCACCACCCCATGCAGGTAAATACAGAGCATTGGCTTGCCATGGTTTTAAATTTAGGTCGGAGTATAAATTTGGGTCTGACGCTTCAGTAAAAGCAGAAATTGTTGACTCTGTAACAGCGCGATGATGACCGTGTTGGCCTGGAACATCTAAAAATGTGGGAATTAGGATGTCAGGTCTGAACGTTCGAACCATTTTTACCATTTGACGCTTAGTATAATTTTCACCCCATATTTCGAAAGTCTGTTTTCCAGATTTAGAAAGTCCAAAATCAATTATTGGATCATCTATGGTCTCTGAAAGCCAACCTATATCTGCTCCAAAAACACCCATCGCATGTAGTAGTTCTTCTGTTCTAATATAACCAAGTTCATCTCCACGCTCAGATCCTATTGAATTCTGTCCACCATGACCTCTGACGGCGTTTACATAAACAATGTGAAAACCGTCTTTGAGTGATAAACGAGCTAGCAATTTTGATGTTTCGTCGTCAGGGTGTGCCCCTGTTTGCATAAATGTAATCGTAGATTGAAGTGATTTGAGGTGTCCCCAAAGTTTCTTCATGGGATTTCTTTTTTCCTGATTAATTACGCCTATATTTCTCATATTTGCTCCTAATGACTTTATACAAAGATGAACTTTTCAGTTGACTTAGTCAATAATTTGATCGCACATTATTCACATCTGTAAATTATTTACACAGTAAGAAAACTATTTTTTTCTGGGGCGCATATAGATAAAAACTGCTTTTCAGTAATTAATTATATTTTTTGCAGTAAGAAGATTTTAATAATCTAAGGGGATATACAATGAATAGATATATGAAAAAGCCTATCGTTGCTCTGGCAGCAGGCATAGTGGCACTATCAGCAAGTTTGGCTAGTGCTGTAGAAATAGAATACTGGCAGTATACTTATGGTAGTAGGGTTAAAGCAATTGATGCACTTATTGAAACCTTTGAGGCTGCGAATCCAGGCATTACCGTTAAGCATACTAACTTTCCTTACGCAGATTATCGCAAAAAGGTTGCAATTGCCGTTTCTGCTGGTGATGGTCCAGATGTCGTACAGCTATATTACGGTTGGTTGAATGACTATAGAGATAGTGGACTTTTGCAGCCGCTCTCAAAAGAGGCATTTCCGCACGCTTCCATAGAGAGTGAGTTTTTCCCAATGGTATCTACAATGAAAGTAGATGGAGATTATTGGGGTTTACCGACAGCGGTTAGAGCACTGGCTTTATTTTATAATAAAGACCTGTTTGCAGCGGCCGGCCTCTCTGGTGCACCAGAAACACTAGACCAGATGGTTGAATATGCAAAAAAATTGACCAAGAAAGACTCTGGTGGAAATTATGAAGTCGTTGGTTATGCTACTGATGGTGGAGCCGGTCAAGAGCATCACTTTATGAGAGAAGTTTTAACACGATTATTTGGAGGTGCACCTTATTCAGACGATGGAACAAAAGTCACTTACAATGATGCAGCTGGTGCTAAAGCTCTGAAATATTTGACTGACTTTCAGATGACTCATAAAACTGGCGCGAGTGGATTTATGAACCGAGGTCAAGATGCTTTTAAGGCGGGTAAAGCTGGAATGGTACTTGATGGTTCCTTTCGAATTAATACCTTTAAAAAAGTTGAAGAGTTAAACTTTGGCATTGCAGAACTTCCTGGACATGAGGGTAATCGGTATAACTTCGCTTCATACTGGATAAATGGTATTAGCTCAAAAGCTGAAGGTGAAAAGCTAGCAGCAGCTAATAAATTCCTTCAACACATAACTAATGATGCGGCAATGCAATTGTGGTTAGATACTGTGGGAGAGCTGCCGGCAAAGCCAGCTATTGCTTTAACAGACGAAAACCAAGCGCATCCTTACTTTGGACCGTTTATTCGTGGTCTTGGTTATGCAACGGCTACTGCGTTCAAATCAGAAAAACCTCAAAGGCAGGCGATTATCGATGCTATCGACATGGTAACTTTGCAAGGTGTCTCACCGTCTGATGCACTTAATAAAGTTGCAAAAGACGAGCAAGAGGTTTTGGACGACTACTACGATAACTAGTTGGTTGAGAACAGTTTCTAACCAATAAGAAATAAGAAATAAGAGAGATGGCATATTATTTGCCATCTCTCAAACTTCAATTTAGGTATCTGATGTTTGTGAGTTTCTGGAATAAGCTAAGTATTAATCAAAAGCTTGCTATTACAGCCTGGTTATTTTTAGCTGTGCCGATAGCTTTTTATGTTACCATTAGGTTTTATCCAACTTTTGAAGCTTTTTATGTCTCCACACTAAAGTGGAATTTACTGGGCGCAAAAAAATACATTGGATTAAGAAACTATGAGAAAATCTTTGCAGATGAGGACTTTTGGCTGGTATTGCTGAATACCTTTAAATATGCGGGCGTTGGTGTACCAATTAGCCTTTTTCTAGCTTTTATTATTGCGTATTTCTTAAATGAAATAAATCGTTGGCATGATTTTATTAGGGCTTTATATTTTATTCCTTTTTTGACAACGGCTGTGGCTATGGCTTGGGTCTGGAAATGGTTTTATCAACCTATGCCAATAGGGTATATCAACTATTTCCTGACCTCGGTGGGTATCCCTGCTCAGCCATTCTTAAAATCTGTGCATCAAGGATTATATGCTATAATGGCACCTGCTGTGTGGGCAGGTTTGGGTTTCCAAGTTATCATATTTATCGCTGGGATCAGAGCAATACCTCAAAGTTATTATGAGGCTGCTGAAATTGATGGGGCGGGAAGATGGCAAATCTTACGTGAAATCACCTTACCATCTCTTAAACCAACCGTAATATTTTTGACAGTTGTGTCTACTATTGGGTTTTTACGTATATTTGACCAAGTGTACTCAATGACCACGAACGGTAGTGGTGGCCCTCTGAATACAACAAAACCACTTGTTTTAATGATCTACGAATTTGCGTTTGACGAGTTTAAACTAGGGCGTGCTGCGGCGTTGACTGTAATCTTATTTGTTATATTGTTGGTTATTAGTATGTTTCAGCTTTGGTTGATGAGGAAGAAACCATGATTGATCAGGCCTCGCGCATAGCTTATCTTGAAAAAATACAGCCAGGAAAAATAATAATTTGGACTCTTCTGTTTTTGGGTGGGGTGGTGATGATTACACCTCTGGCATTCATGATTTCTACCTCATTTAAGACTGGTACTGAAGTATTTAATTTAGGAATTATACCAGAAAACCCCACTCTTAAAAATTACATTTTTATTTTGAATGAGTCTAAATTCCTTCGTTGGATGTTAAACTCACTTTGGGTGGCAACCTTCAGCACAGTTTCGGTAGTATTTTTTGATTCATTGGTTGGGTATACATTGGCTAAGTTCACTTTTCGTGGGCAAACAATAGTTTTTGTAGCAATATTGAGTACGTTGATGATACCTACCGAGATGTTAATCATTCCTTGGTATATGATGTCTCGTGAGTTTGGTTGGATTGATACTTACTGGGGCATCGCATTTCCAGGGCTTATGACAGGATTTGGAACTTTTCTTATGCGTCAATTTTTTATGGGTCTTCCAGATGAGTTAATAGAGGCTGCTCGTATCGATGGTTGGTCTGAATTCGCAATATGGTCAAAAATTGCTATGCCTTTGGTAGTTCCGGCTCTCTCTGCCTTAGCTATTTTCCACTTTTTGGGAAATTGGACAGCATTTATTTGGCCTTTAATAGTAACAAATGACCCAGATCTTTATACAATTCCCGTTGGCTTGGCATCTTTCAATGGAGAATTTGAGACAGATTGGGAGATTGTCATGACGGCATCATGTTTGGCCACCCTCCCGACACTTTTAGTTTTCCTATTGCTCCAGAAATTTATTATTAGAGGCGTAATGTTAGCGGGTCTTAAAGGATAAAATAATGATAGATTCATATGATAAATTTCCGGCAAAAGTTTACTCTGAGGCCGTATTGGCTCCTGATCTAGAAATTTATAAGAAGTACTTTTCTGAAAACTTACACAACATAAATATTGCGCACTGCATCATGCTTAGTGAGCAAGGCCTTTTAAGTGCGTCAGATACTAAGTTAATACTTCAAGGGTTAGTATCTATTGATAAAGAAAAACAGTATATGGAAGTTGAGTTTGACGGCACTTTTGAGGATTTATTTTTTTTAGTTGAACGAGAGTTAGGGCAACGCATCGGTTCAGAAGTTGCAGGAAAATTACATACAGGGCGTTCGCGTAATGACCTTGAACATACAATGTTTAGACTTCAACTTCGTAGTCGCCTAACAGAACTATTAAAGCAGTATAATTTACTTTTACGACAACTTATTAATAGGGCAGAAAGGGGTATTGACGAAATTGTGTTACTTTATACGCATGGGCAACCAGCTCAACCATCGACTTTAGCCCATTACCTTTCTGCAGCAATTGAATTTGTGTTAAATGATATAGAGCGAATCTTTAGTGCCCTTAAAGCTGTAAATATGTCTCCCATGGGGGCAGCAGCAATTACAACCTCTGGATTCCCGCTGGATCGAAACCGGGTCGGTCACTTATTAGGTTTTCCGTCAATAGTTGAGAACTCTTATGGGGCTATTGCCAATGTAGACTATATAACTGGATCCTATAGTGCTATAAAATTAGGATGTCTTCATTTAGGCCGTTTTGTTCAAGATCTAATTACATGGACTGGTTTTGAAGTATCGCAACTTAAAGTACCTGATGGATTTGTTCAAATCTCGTCGATTATGCCTCAAAAAAGAAACCCTGTACCATTAGAGCACCTTAGACTTAAATTCTCACTCGCTGGAGGTGGTGCTGATCAAATTGTGAATACTATGCATAATACTCCATTTGCAGACATGAATGATTCTGAAAGAGAAACTCAGTCAGTAGGATTTTCAGTTTTTGACCGACTTAATAAAGCATTACCTTTACTTACGGGTTTTGTAGATTCTATTGAAATTGATAAGGTTTCAGTATCTCGAAGGATAAATCAATCTATGGCGACCATTACGGAGCTTGCTGATCATCTCACTAGAACAGAGGAAATTAGCTTTAGGTTAGCTCATAGCGTCGCGCATAAACTTGCTTACCAGGCACTGTCTTTAGGGTCTTCACTAGATCAATTAAATTTTAAAGTCTTTACGGAGTCATTTGAAGATGTTGTTGGTGTTAAACCGAAAACTAGCGAAAAAAACTTTAGGAAAGTCTGTAGTCCTGAAAACTTTATTTCAGTCCGAAAAATCCCAGGAGGCCCCGCCCCTTCCGCGATAAAAAGAAGTTTAAGAGGCTATACTATAGGGTTAACGGACTCGGAATTACGAATAAAATCTTTTGAAAAGTTTTGGAAGAATACAGCTCATGAGTGTCAAAGTTTGGTGGATTTTTTTATAAAGCAAGGAAATTAAAATGGCTGAAGTTTTACTGGAAAATATCAATAAGAATTTTGGAAAAATAAAAGCAGTTGATGATTTTTGTTTACATGTAATGGACAAAGAGTTCATTGTATTTGTTGGTCCTTCGGGTTGTGGAAAATCTACTACTTTGCGGATGATTGCAGGTTTAGAAGAGATAAGTAGTGGAAATATATCTATAGATCAGCATATTGTTAATAATACTCATCCTAAAAATAGGGATATAGCGATGGTTTTTCAAAACTATGCTTTGTATCCTCACCTAAGCGTCCGTGAAAATATTTCATTTGGTATTCGTGCTCAAAAGCTTCCTAAAAACGAAATAACTTCTAGGACAATGGAGGCAGCTAAAATTCTAGGTCTAGATGAATTGTTAGATCGCCGACCCGGTGAATTGTCGGGTGGTCAAAAACAGCGAGTTGCTATGGGTCGGGCGATAGTAAGGAAGCCCAAAGTGTTTTTATTTGATGAACCGCTGTCTAATTTAGATGCAAAGCTACGTCATAAAATGCGAGTGGAGATGAAGAAACTACACCAACAAGTTCAAACAACTACGATTTATGTAACTCATGATCAGGTGGAGGCAATGACATTGGCAGACAGAATTGTCATCATGAAGGATGGAAAGATTGAACAGGTTGGATCACCAGATGAGGTCTATCATAAGCCAAACTCTCAGTTTGTGGCTAGCTTTATAGGTTCCCCTGCTATGAATTTTTTCTCTGGGACATTAGAGGTTTTAGATAATATGCATTTTTTAAGATGTGACGGTGGTGAAACGATAGATCTAGTTGATTGGCCAGATTTAATCGGGTCCAAGTTAACTATGGGCATTCGTCCTGAACATATGGAATTGAAGACAGAAAAAAGCTCAAAAGCAGTCACCACTGTTTTGGATGCAAAAGTCGCTGTACTAGAGCCAATGGGGCATGAAGTAATCGTGACATGTGACAGCAATATTGGAGAGGTGATAGGTAAATATACGGATAATACAAAACTGAAAGTTGGCCAAACAATTCATTTTGAATTCAAAAAAGAAAATATTCATTTTTTTGATGAAAATAGTGGAAAGCGTGTAAGTTAATATAAACTCTTACACATTTTCAGTAAATAATTAGACAACTTGGATTGAGGTTAAGTTTTACTTTATGGAAATACCTTTTAGAATATCGATTTTTGAAGAGTACTGCAGAGCAGAAGAAGCTACAGCTCAACAGATATTAGAACAGGTGAAGCAAAAGAGAAACTCTGTGATTGGTTTGGCTACTGGCAGAACGATGCGAGGTGTATATAGGTTTCTAATAGACGAAGAGAAAAAAGAACCAGGACTATTCAAGGATGTTACTTTTGTTCAATTAGATGAAATTATCCTAAAAACTGTAGGTGAAGGTATTTTCTCTAAAGAGTTAAGAGAGTTATTTATAGAACGTTTGGAAGGTGGATATGAGGCATTTCTGTCTATTAATGTATTTGTGGAAGATATGGTTAAAGAGGCTGCAGAGTATTTAAAAAAGGTTCTTAATGCCGGTGGAATTGATCTTCAGTTACTTGGGATCGGAGTTAATGGACACATTGGTTATAATGAACCCGGAAGTGAAAGACAGTCTTCCTGTAGGGTTGCCTCATTAGCACCTACAACGATTGAGCGAGATGGTCTTCCAATAGGAAGTATGGGAATTACACTTGGAGTAGAAGATATCTTAAATTCAAAAAAGATTGTCTTAATAGCAACTGGAAACAGCAAGGCTTCTGCTGTGAGGCAAGCTTTAAAATCAACACCTTCTGTCGAAAGTCCGGCAAGCTTTCTTGTTAATCATAAATGCATTTCAATTATTTTAGATAATCAAGCTGCAAGCATGCTGTAGCTTGATGAAAAACCAAGATTTAGAAATTAATTAATATTTCTAGGTGTTAAATTCTAAAACCCTGTTGCCATACCGTCACCAGATGGGTCAGCACCTCCATCTAAGTTACCATTTTTTATACGAATGGTTTGAAGGATCGGCATCATGTAGCTGTACGGATGACGTTTAGTTTCATAACCTTTTTCCTGCAATTTTTTTTCTGTTGATCTAAGAATTCTGTTTGTAAGTTCAATTGTGTTAGAAGTTGTGGTGAACCTTGGTGCAGAAACCGCTTGTTGAGCGTCCATATCAAAATCTACTACATTCAAAATTGCCTGAAGGTTTCCCATAGTAATTGTTGTGCCCCCTGGAGAACCAACAAGAAGAAAGGGTTTTTCATCTTTAAATACGATGGTTGGCGATAGTGCAGTAAATCTTGCTTTGCCGGGTGCTATTGACCCAGACCTTCCGGGTCGTGGATCAAAGACCATCATACAATTGTTATACATAAACCCTAACCTGTCGGTTACAACACCACTTGAGGAGCCCAAGGAATGTGTCATTGTTACACAATTCCCTAAATTATCAGCTACGCAGATATGCGTTGTTTCCTTTGGATCAGCACCACTATTCAGACGAATAACTGATGTTTTCTCCCCACGCTTTATTTT